>JBEDJE010000025.1:0-7091 GCA_041172985.1 Actinomycetota bacterium | reverse complement strand
ACTGACGCAGTTTTTGCTCGTGCGCAATCGGGTCGACATGTCATTGTTTCGCCTTGGATGGGTAAGTCGTTTATTGGTCCAACTGATACGCCAATCGAGAGCGACGAAACAGGAGTCGTCGTCGATCCTGATGATGTGACTCTCATTCTCGACACCGTGAACTCGACGATGGCGGAATCAGAACCTAAATTGACAACTGACGATGTTGAAATGACCACGGTTGGCGTCCGTCCTTTAATTCGCGAGACGGCCAATGATGATGACACTCAAGATGCGGGGACATATTCGGCAAGTCGGGCCCACGAGTTGTATCACCATGCCGATCATGGGGTTGACAACCTGTGGTCAATCGGCGGTGGCAAGTGGACGACAGGTCGTGCCACTGCCGAAGAGATGGTCGATGAGCTGTTGAAGAATGAGTTAAAGATGGTTCGATCGCGAACTTTTGATTCTCGAAGTTCTGCTGCAGGTGGAGCCTTCGCTTGGGCCGAGGACGCTGAGCCCTTCATTACTGATGCGGCGATGGCGATGAACGAACATGGAATTCCAGTGCATGTGGGTGAGCACATCGCTCGTTTGTATGGCACCGAATGGGTTCGTATTGATGCCATCGTTCAACAAAATCCAGATTTTGCCCGTCAGTTGTCTCCGCAGTGCAACGACATCGAGGCCCAGATTGTCTTCGCCGTCACCGAAGAAGGTGCGCGCACACTGTCGGACATCGTCGATCGTCGTTTGGTGATCGGCACTATTGGTTCTGTGAGTCGCGAAGTGCTTGAGCGCGTTGCATTGATTGCGGGCCCTCTTTTGGGTTGGGATGAGTTGGCGATTCAAGATGCGATCCGCCATGAGTTCGATCGACGGACCGTGATCGCGACGCATTGGCGTACGCCAGTTGGTGGTTCTTCTCAGTAGGTGCACCCTGGGAAATCGAGGACGAGGTGAAGTCGTGGAGCACTGGCGTCCCGAACCCCCGATTGAAAACGCGGTAGCAATATCGCTCACAAGTAAGTTCAAGACGCAAGCAGAATCTTTCGTGAGTTACCTCGTCAAGACTGGTGCATGGTTCGGCTGGGGTCGACTGATCACCATGTGTGCGTGCATACCACTGGTTGGTTTCGGCGCATTCTTTCTTTTACGAACGCCGGCACCACCCGTTGAGGCGTCTTTGACATACGCGTCAACTGTTGTGAGTTCAGAGCCGCGCGAGGACAGCCAAGTCCCGACAACAGTCGCGACCGTGTCTATTCATGTAGCGGGCAATGTGCTGAAACCAGGCGTGTATGAAATGCCGGCAGATTCACGGGTTGTTGACGCAATTCGTATTGCTGGGGGAGCCAACGCGATTGCCGATCTCAATGCGATCAACTTGGCGAATCGATTGAACGATGCTCAGCAGGTGTACGTGCCAGCTGTTGGTGAGAAAGTGCCACCAAGCAGTAGTGGTCTAAGCGCGGGCGGTGTCGGAACAGGAAGCGCTCCAAATTCTGTTGAGTATCCGATCAATATCAATTCGGCCGACGTGGCTTTGCTCGACGAGCTTCCCGGTGTTGGTCCGTCAACCGCCCAAGCAATCGTGACGTATCGAGATCAAAATGGTCCGTTCGCAAGCGTGAGTGGTCTTGAAGACGTCCCAGGAATCGGACCAGCAAAGGTGGCAGCTATTCAAGGTCTGGTCACGACGTGAAAAATACTCAGATCGAAAAAGGGTTGATGCCGAGAGCAATTGCTGCGACACCTAGACCAAACATCGCACCGACCCATACTCCGATACTTAATCGAGTCCATTCGCGGCGCCATTCGGGCCAACTTGAAATGGTTCGGCTCGTTGAACGTTGCGCGGCAAGGTGGCCAACGAATGCCCAAAGTGCTGCACTAGAAACAATCGCTAATAACCAACGCACTGTGCCGCCCATAACTGGCACGCCAAACAGCGGCAATGTCGGAATTGCGATGATCGCCAAAATGAAACCAGGCACTCCGCGAATCGCACTGGTCGATCCGAAAAGTAGCGCGGCAGAAAAAAGTCCGATCACCGCTGCTATTGCCACCGCGAGGTATGGGCCAAAAGCACGGATGAGCAAGCGGTGATACACGACGCCGTCGGGAACAACCCCGTCACGATCGTGTCGACCAGCAAGAGCAATATTCAGACGCAGACTCACAAACATCAACAGTACGACTATTGGGGGTCGCAAAACCTGCATTACCTGTTGATCGTGCTGACGTTGGTCGTCATGATGTCGGTCTGGTTTGGCGAAGGTCTGAATTCTCGGCCACGAGCAGGTGCCGTTTGCGTACTTTTTGTTGCAGCACTATTTGTTTTGCGATCTCTCAAAGTCGGACTATTGGCCATCACGCTCATGTGCTTATTGGGCAGTAGCGCGATGTGGCGAAGTCATAGTGAATGGGCGGCGGTTCACGAAGTTCGTACGGGTTCGTACGAGGGTTACGCGAAATTGATCTCAGATCCGCAACCGGTTGGGCGGGCAGTCCGCGTTGTCCTAGAGATTGAAGGTCAGCGTTTTGAATGTTGGACATACGGAGGCATGAAATGGCGAATGATGGCGCGAGTTGCGGGCGAAGGTGTCACGGTTCAAGGCGAGCGTCGTTTTGTGACGAGTGCCAACAAGCGACGTTTGTTTGTGAGACACATAGTCGGAAGATTTGAAGCAACTGCAGTGAGCGAAATTGCGACGGGTTCACACATTGTTGAGTCACGTTTTGAATTGGCGGCAAATCGAGTTCGTGCAGCACTTGGCGAAGGCGCGCGTACCTTGCCCAGTGATCAAGCCACTTTGTTTGCGGGTCTGGTGTACGGCGATGATTCACAACAGCCTCCCGCCATGGTCGAGCGGTTCAGGGGGAGTGGACTCGCACATTTGACTGCCGTTTCCGGTCAAAATGTCGCATTCGTTTTGGCCGTTGTCGCACCGATGTTGACTCGGCTGCGGCGTTGGTCTCGATTGACAATGACTCTGTTGGTTCTCATTTGGTTTGCAACGATGACTCGACTTGAGCCCTCGGTGATTCGTGCAGTGACGATGGCCGGCATTTCGGCATCGGTCTTGGCGATCGGTGGACGATTCAAAGCTTGGCAAGTTCTCGCGACAACATGCGTGGTCTTACTTCTGATTGATCCGTTCTTGTTGTGGTCGGTTGGATGGTGGTTGTCGGTCGGCGGAAGTTCGGGGCTCATTGTGTTGTCGTCAAGAATTCGCTCAGCACTTGAATGCCGAGGTCTCAAAGGTCGTGAGTGGGTTTTGAATTGGGTGGTGCCTTCATTGGCTGCCCAATTGGGTGTTCTGCCATTCATCGTGTTGGTTTTTGGTTGGCCGAGCGCGATGTCGATCCCTTGCAATCTTTTGGCGGTTCCGATTGCTGGGGTTGTAATGCTGATCGGAATTCCGATGGCTCTAGGTGCGGGTTTCGCACCGAATGCAGTCGCCGAAATTGTGATGTGGCCGCTGGGCATAGCCGTGAAGTGGATCGACACGGTTGCCGCTCTCGGGCATCACCTCAACCCGCCCATTTGGCTCGATGTTTTTGTTGCTCTGGTCCCGATCGTGCTTTTGCTGATGCACCGATGTGGCAACCTAGAGACATGAGTGTGTTTTTGTTCCATGGGTCTGACGACGTGCTAGTCAGCGAGGCAGTCTCGGACAAGGTGCGCGAACTCGTGGGCGATCAAGATCGTTCGCTGATGCTCGAAGAGTTTGATGGTGAATATGTCATGGCTGCGGTCACTGAAGCGGCGAACACTCCGCCATTTTTTACTGACATGCGCGTCATTGTTGCCCGTGGAGTCTCGTCTTACAAGGCCGATGATCTTGATGTGTTGGCGACTTATCTCAATAATGCGGCCGACTTCACTCACTTGGTGCTTGAGTGGGGAAGCGGGCGGGTGCTCAAAGTCATCGCCGATGGTTTGAAGGCTTGTGGTGGTCAATCGATCGACCCAACTCCACCAACACGGGCGAAGGATCGTCGCGAATGGTGGGAATCACAGTTGTCCACGCTCGGTCTAGTGCTTGATGCCCCAGCGGTTGCCATGTTGATTGATTGGTTGGGCGAAGACGTCGCACGTTTGGGCGGCATCGCAAATACTTTGAAGTCGACCTATGGTTCACAGAAAATTACGCGCGAAAAGCTCGAACCCTTTTTAGGTGAGCGCGGCGATGTGAAGCCATGGGACTTGACCGATGCGATTGATGGTGGCAATGCGACTAAGGCTCTGATGGCTTCGCGTCGTTTAATGACTGCAGGCGAACGCCATCCATTGCAGATCATGTCTCAATTACATAATCACTATTCGCGACTAGCCAAACTTGACGGACCCGATGTGTCGTCGATTGCCGAAGCAGAAGCGGTGTTGGGGCTCAAAGGATTCGCGGCCGAAAAAGCACTGAAGGCCTATCGCAATCTCACCGGAGGGGGAGTTCGACGGGCCTTCGAGTTGTTAGCTGCTGCCGATTTAGATCTACGAGGATCAACCGGACTTGATGAAGATGTGGTGATGGACGTACTTGTCGCCCGACTAGCCAAGTTGACCGGAACGGTCAGCCGCCAGCGTTGACCTGCTTCATGAGGCGGCTCTTGCGACGAGCTGCCGTGTTCTTGTGAATGATGCCCTTGGCAGTTGCCATGTCGATGCGCTTGACCGCAACGCGAACATCTTCGACGCTGGTTTCAGAACCGATCGTCGCCTTAGCGGTCTTGACTCGGGTCTTCAACTCACTCTTGACAGCCTTGTTGCGCTCAGCGCGCTTGGCGTTCGTAAGAATGCGCTTCTTTTGACTTTTAATATTTGCCACGGGAACCTCAATGCGATTGAAACAGCCCTGAGATAGTACCAGCGCAGGGGATACTCCCCAACGCCAAGCCCTCTTCAGGTTCAGATGAACGCTAGTCTCTTGACAGCACGGTTCACCCTTTTGGGTGGCAAAACCCCAGCGCCTCACCCCCATGGACCTCTCTCGCATCCGCAACTTTTCGATCATTGCCCACATTGATCACGGCAAATCGACCTTGTCGGACCGCATTTTGGAGATGACCCACGCCGTTGAAGTACGTGATATGCGGGCTCAATACCTCGATTCGATGGATCTTGAGCGCGAACGTGGCATCACAATTAAGGCTCAAAATGTCCGTGTTGACTGGAAGGGATACACGCTGCACCTCATTGACACCCCTGGCCACGTTGACTTTGGCTACGAAGTGAGTCGCTCACTGGCTGCATGTGAGGGTGTGGTGTTAGTCGTCGACGCCGCCCAGGGCATTGAGGCTCAAACTTTGGCGAACTGCTATCTGGCGCTCGAAAATGATCTTGAAATCGTGGCGGTCTTGAACAAGATTGACCTTCCCGCGGCCGATCCCGATCGGTATGCCCAAGAAATTGAAAATGTGCTCGGAATCAAGGCGGGCGATATTTTGCGTATTTCAGCGAAGACCGGAGTCGGAGTTCCTGAATTGCTTGATGCCATCTGTGAAAAGATTCCGGCGCCAGTTGGCGACCCTGATGCTCCATTGCAAGCGTTGATCTTTGACAGTCAGTACGACCAATACCGCGGTGTAGTGTCATCGATTCGGGTGATGAATGGTCGACTGAACTCGAGTTCACGCGTGCAGTTCATGCAGGCAGGTACGCAACAAGAAATCATCGAAATCGGGGTACGTCGCCCTGTGCCAACTCCAGTCGCCGAACTCGGACCCGGCGAAGTGGGATATTTGATCGCCGGCATCAAAGATGTTGCCGAAGCTCGTTCAGGTGAAACGGTGACGATTTACGGCAAAGCCGCGACAGAAGCTTTGCCGGGCTATCGCGATCCGAAGCCCATGGTCTTTTGTGGTCTGTATCCGATTGACGGAGACGAATTCGAAAACCTGCGCGAGAGTTTGCAAAAGCTCAAGCTCAATGACGCCAGTGTTACCTACGAGCCCGAATCGTCTGGTGCACTCGGATTTGGTTTCCGCTGTGGCTTCCTCGGTCTGCTGCACATGGAGATCGTGAAAGAACGTCTTGAACGTGAATTTGGTTTGTCGCTCATCGCAACTGCTCCGAGCGTTGAATATCGCGTCATGAAAACCAATGGTGAGGTCGAAGTCGTTGACAACCCGGCCGATCTTCCGCCGCCGCAGAATATTGATTACATCGAAGAGCCGTATTTCCGCGTGAGCATCATTACTCCGAAGGATTACACCGGAACTTTGATGGAGTTGTGTCAATCGCGCCGTGGAGACATGTCGAAGATCGAGTACTTGTCGCCGGAACGCGTTGAACTTCATTACAAAATTCCGTTGGCAGAAGTGGTTGTCGACTTCTTCGACCAGATGAAGAGTCGCTCTCAGGGTTACGCAAGTCTCGACTACGAACTTGACGGATATCAGCGCAGCAATTTGGTGAAGGTCGACATCGTGCTCAATGGCATTGTTGCCGATGCCTTCTCGATGATTGTTCACCGCGACAAGTCATTCACGTATGGCATGCGGATGTGCGAAAAATTGAAGACTCTCATTCCTCGTCAAATGTTTGATGTGCCGATTCAGGCCGCAATTGGTGGAAAAGTGATCGCCCGCGAAACTGTGAAGGCCAAGCGCAAAGACGTGTTGGCTAAGTGCTACGGCGGCGACATCACGCGTAAGCGTAAGTTGCTCGAAAAGCAAAAAGAAGGCAAGAAGAAAATGAAGGCCATCGGGCGTGTTGAAGTGCCTGGTGATGTTTTCATTTCAGCCTTAAAACTGGACGACTGAACCCCATGGGTTCATCGCAAACATTTCGTTCACTGCAAAATCGTAACGCCCGCTTATTTTTTGGCGGTTTGCTCGTTTCTAACGTTGGCGCGTGGTTGCAGTCAACAGCGATGTCAATCTTGGTCTATCGATTAACGGGTAAGGCAACCGATCTTGGCATCACGGTTGCGATGCAGTTCTTGCCGATGTTGATCTTTGGAGCGTGGGCGGGCGCAGTGGCTGATCGGCGCGACAAACGCCGCATGTGTCTATTGATGCAGTCGTTGATGACAGCGCAGGCGTTGTTGTTGGCCGCATTAGATTTTGCTGGCTTGGTCACGGTGCCAGTTGTGTATGTGTTG
>JBEDJE010000024.1:0-7167 GCA_041172985.1 Actinomycetota bacterium | reverse complement strand
TTACTTGAACCGATGTATGACAGTTATCAGGCTTGTATTGCGTTAGCCGGAGCAGTGACACGACCCGTGACATTACGACCGCCCTTTTATCGATTAGACCCCGATGAGATGCGCGCAGCAATCACTCCAAAGACGCGTGTGATTTTGGTCAATACTCCGCACAATCCAACTGGCGTAGTACTTGATCAATCAGAGCTGCAAGTGATTGCCGATCTCGCAATTGAACACGATCTGATTGTTGTTTCCGATGAGGTGTACGAACATCTCACCTATGACGGAATCAAACACGTCTCTATTGCGTCTTTGCCAGGGATGAAAGAACGCACACTGGTGATCAGTAGTGGTGGAAAGACTTTCAATACCACTGGTTGGAAAGTTGGTTGGGTCTGTGGACCAGCTGCGATGGTGGCCGCCGCTCGAGCCGCAAAACAGTTTCTTACTTATGTCTCATCTGGTCCTTTTCAACCAGCGATTGCGACGGGTTTGCGGTTACCCGATTCTTATTTCACTTCGTTGGCAGCCGACCTCGAGGGCAAGCGTGATCATCTCATGCAAGGACTTACTCAAGCGGGCTTTGAGGTCTATAAACCACAAGGGACATATTTCATCACGGTCGACATTCGCTCGGTGCAAGCCGACGGTGACGGCTATGCCTTTTGCCGAGAACTTCCACACAAATGTGGGGTGGTGGGTATCCCGAATGTTGTCTTTTACGATCGGGCTCATCAAAACGAAGGCCGTCACCTTGTTCGGTTCGCTTTCTGTAAGCAATATGAAATGATTGATGAAGCCGTCTCACGATTGAAGGCCATGGCATGAAATTTGCAGCAATTCAACACGACATTGTCTGGCGCGACCGCGACGCGAATTTTGAACACCTACGAGTACTTATTGCAGAAGCCGAATTGAATGGTGCCGAGTTTGTTGTGCTCTCTGAAACGTTCTCCACAGGTTTCGCTGTTGACGACGCATCTTTCGCCGAACCCAAAGGTGGTCCTTCATCGCAATTCTTGGCAGCGATGGCTCGAGAACACAAGATTTGGATTGGTGGTACGTGTCCAGAACTTTCAGCAACATCTGATGATGCACGACCTGCAAACACTTTTGTTGTAGTGAGTCCAGAGGGCATCGAACATCGATACGAAAAGATTCATCCCTTTACGTTTGGCGGAGAAGACAAGCATGTCCGCCCCGGAAATGAATTTGTCACCATTGATGTCGGCGATTTACGAGTCTCGTTATTCGTTTGTTACGACCTGCGTTTCGCCGACGAATTTTGGCAACGTGCGCGAAACACTGACGTCTTCTTAGTTCCCGCGAACTGGCCCGAGTCGCGCGGCATGCACTGGCTGTCTTTATTGCAGGCGCGTGCGATTGAAAATCAGACGTACGTGATTGGGTGCAATCGCGTCGGTCAGGGTGGATCGTTGGTCTACAGCGGCGATAGCAGAATCTTTGATCCGTTTGGAGAAACTCTCGCTCAAGGTGCACCTCATGAAGAGTGCATTTTGTACGCGGACATCACGCGCGAACGTGTAGTCGAAGTACGCGACAAGTTTCGTTTCTTGCAAGATCGCCGCGCTTAATTTTAGCGCAGCGTTTTTGCCATCAAGCTAACGAGCTTCCCGCTTCCTGAGATTTGTTGACCGACTTCAACAAATCCCAACCGTTCGTGAAAGCGCAGCGAACCTTCATTGCGTGGCTTGAGGTTGACCTCAAGCGTGAAAAGAGACTCGGTACTCCGTGACTCAACTTCGTTGTACAAAAGCGATCCATATCCCTTGCCCTGATGTGACTCAGCAAAGGCCACTCGGTCGAGATAAATGAATTCGTCGTACTTGTCGCAGAACCATTGGTAGTTCGTGCTCGGGTAGGGCAACCCCGGCTTCATGATGAGGCAATATCCGACAAGCGCCTGATCAACTTCGATACCTAGCGTGAGAGACGACCATTCAAAGATCTGTTTCATGGTCTCGGGAGTTTCTGGTCCGACCGCAGGAACATTTTCTTGGTTGATTGCCAACATCACATCGAGGTCGTCGGTGGTGAGTTCACGAATTATGGGCACTCGACAAAACTAGTTGGCAACGTGGGGCGTAATATCACCTCATGTTGTTTGCCAAGAAGAACACCGCCATGGTTGCTCCCGAGAATGCCTTGCCTGGCCGCACTGACCAGACGATGCCCGTTCCCGAGAAGCACTTCGTACTTGATGCACCGTTAACTGGGCCCTGGCCAGAGGGGACAGAAACAGCAGTGTTCGGTATGGGTTGTTTCTGGGGTGCCGAGCGTTTGTTCTGGGTACTTCCAGGTGTCTACTCAACCGCTGTGGGATACGCCGGGGGATACACACCGAATTGCACGTACGAAGAAAACTGCTCTGGTCTCACCGGGCACGCCGAAGTGTTCTTTGTGATCTTCGATCCCAAAGTCATTTCGTATGAATCACTCTTGAAAGTCTTTTGGGAGAATCATGACCCCACGCAAGGCATGCGTCAGGGCAATGACATGGGTTCGCAATATCGCAGTGCGATTTATACAACCAACGAGGCCCAGATGACTGCTGCTCGTTCGTCGCACGACTTATTTCAAGAGAAGCTCAATGCCTCGGGTTATGGCGCAATCACAACCGAGATTGCGCCGATGGGCGAGTGGTATTACGGCGAGCCATATCACCAGCAGTACTTAGCGAAGAATCCAAACGGCTACTGCGGTATTGGCGGAACCGGCGTGTCGTGTCCGATTGGTACTGGCGTCTAAACGGCTCAGGCCGCTGATTTCATTTCTGTCAGAGCGGCTTGACGCACAACGCGAAGCCGTTCAATTGATTCACCAGCAAGCCATGACAGTGTGCGGTTGTAGGAACGTTGAATGATTTGTCCACCTAGTCGTTCGAGACTTGCTGATCGACGCCCTGATTTTGAATTGATATCGGCATACCAACCAGCGAATCCGAGAATTGCCGCTTGTTCGTCAACATAACGCAAACTCTGTAGACCACCTGCTCCAAACCGTGCATGACTGCGCATGTTGACATGCGCATGCATGTCGAAATTTGCTGGAAGTTCCTGCCGACGTAGTTTTGCCCCATCGGCAACTCGGCGCCAATACAGGCCCCATGTTCCGCCGCGTAGTAAACCGATTGGCGCGACGGCGATACTTTTGACCATTAATCGGATTGTTTGCTTGTACATCCAGCGGTTGAACTTCTTTTCGTCGGCACAAATCAACACATATCCAACAATTTGTCCATCGTCAGTAACGAGACAACGGCAAAGTTCACGGGCGTAGATGAGATACCAACCCAAACTGACGTGAGCGAAATCATCTTGAAATCGAATCCTAAAGTTCAATGGCTGACCCATCACGATGGTCTCCATGAAAATGTTCTTGATTTCTGCATCATCCCCTGGAAGTAGTGAACGTAGTTTCATGCCACTTGGCCAAATTCAAAGGTGTTGTTCAAGATCTTTTCAATTGGTGCTGGCGGAACAACCTGGTAGTTGAGTAGCAACGTCTGAGCCGTGTTTTCCCACGTGAACTGACTAGCCCGTGTTTGGCACATTTCTTGCACCACAGATTTATCGTTCAGCAGCATCGACTCGATTGCCTCAGCAATGCAAATTGGCGTTAAGGAAGTTGATACTCCACATCCGGATGCGAGAATTTCGCGTGAGGCGCCAGACTTAGCAACAATTGCTGGGGTTCCTGCTGCCAATGACTCCAACGTTGACAGGCTGAAAGTTTCGCGGTCGCCCAAATTCAGAGTGCAAAATGACATTCGAAGAACTGATGCAATGTATTCCCGATCGGCGACATGTCCCAAAAATGTGATGGGGAGGCCAACAGATTGTTTGATGAGATTCTTCTTCATTGGTCCATCACCAATCACAACTAACTGAAGGTCGTCGCGCTGTTGACAAATCTTTCGCATCGCTTCTATAGCGACATTGGGGTTCTTCTCGGGGGAGAGTCGGCCAACAAGAGCGACAGTGTGTTGACGAGTGTGCAATTGATCGGCGGCGTTTCCTATTTCTTGATCTGATCCAAATTGTTCGTGATCGACACCAAGTGAAATCTGAATGGGCTCAACTCCGATTCGGTGCAACTCACGTGCGGCAAATTGTGACGCGCAGATGAAATGACGAGTGCCACGTGCGATTCTCTTGTGATGGTTGTCGGCAAGACGATTCGCTAGCCAAGAATTTTTCAGATGACTAGCGAGCAACTGTGAAAGAGATTCATGTGAGAAGACAAAACTTTGAGCGCCTATTTTGCGGGCGAAAGTGCCCAACCACCACAGAGTGGTTTGGTCATGGATCTCGATGACATCGGGAACAATTTGTGTCAGTAGCTTTTTTAGTTGTCGACGCCGAGACATCAGGCGATATCCACCCCAGCCAGGAACTTTTGCTGCCCGTACATGTATTTCTCGCACTCCAGATTCATCGGTGCGATCGGAGAAATGATTGCTTGGAGTTATGACAACAACTTGATGACCGAGAGCGACGTACTCATTGCGTAGTTCAGTCATCGTGCGGGAGAGACCACCCGATGTTTGATGAACCAAATTGGCGATTTGAACAATCAGCACGCCTGAAGAACCTTTGGCCCAATGAGGTCTTGGTACGTGTGACTGACGTATCCAAAATCTAAGAGACGACGGATGCACCGTTCACTGACATCCATCAACTTCTTATCTGCGACATCGCCGGGGTGCAGCGCAAGTCGTAAAGAGTTCGGCATCAGAAGGCGCGAAGTAGTTCCGATCTGCCACCACAGGGCACCAGCAAAACTCAGGGTGCTGTTAGGGCGGTGTGACCAAGCGGGGATCGTATGAGATTGCCTGGCTGCCAGATGAAGAAAACGAGTTCGAGTAGTGAGGTACGCGAAACCTAAATCATTGGCTGCTTGAACGGTGCCCTCAGACGCCAGCCATCCTGGAGGCACAAATCCTGTCGGTGCAAAGTCGTAGTTGATCAATTGCTTGAGACCAAGTTCCATACGGCGAATCGCTTCTGAATACCCAAGTGAATGGAATTCATTACATCCGCGGGTCAGAATCGCAGATTGAACACGCGACCACGAGGGCGCCGACAACTTCTCATGGGTATATCCGTGTTGAACTATTTCATGGCCTCGCGCTTCACAATCGTGAAGCCAGTCAATGAATTTGGGTGAATCAGAAAGCGATGCGCCATTCCAAGGCCCAGGTACTACAAGCAGTGAACAGGTTGCGCCAAACTGCTCCATGCGACGAACTGCTCGTTTGCTCAACTGAAACGTTGATGGAGCAACGTCGTGCACCGAGATCACTAAGGTTCGACGATCAGAAATGGGGGAGTAGGGCACAGACACTAAGCGGTCCGTCGCAATAGTGGAGTTGTTCCGATCACTGCCTGATAGTGGTCGATGAGGTCATTCATCACTGACGACCAAGTGCGCCCGACTACCGAGTTGCGACCGTGCGATGCCAAGAGTCGACGCAGCAGGACGTCTTCGGATAGTTGCTGTACTGCACCAGCCAAGCTTTCAGGATGTTCAGGACTCCACAACAAACCATTTTGACGATGTTGGATGATGTCAAGTGGGCCACCTGCAGCGGGTCCAACAACCGGCACACCAGATGCAAGCGCCTCTTGAATGGCTTGACAAAAAGTCTCGTTGAGTCCGGTGTGGACAAACACATCTAACGTTGCAAAAGCGCGAGCCAGTTCTTCTCCACGCAACACTCCAGTGAAGGTGGCATCAGGCATGGACTTCTCAAGTGATGATCGAAGCGGTCCATCACCGACGATCACCAATTTGATGCCAGGGCGTCCACTCAATACCTTCAACCGTTCAACTTCTTTTTCCCGAGCCAATCGTCCGACATAACCAACAATTGTTTGTCCCTGTGGAGCCCATTCATGATGAAGTTGCATGTCCCTCTTCGAGGGATGGAACCTGTCGGCGTCAACTCCACGGGGCCAAATGGCAACATCTTGCAGACCATTTTCGCGTAATTGCCAACTAGTAATCGTCGAGGGAGCCAATGTGAGGTCGGCAGAAGAATGAGCAGTTCGGATGGCCCCCCAAATGGGTTTCGCGAATCTTCCGAGGTGATATCGGCGGGCGAACCCCGCGATGTCAGTTTGGAAAATGGCGACAACCGGAATTCCCATCCGGCGCGCTGATCGTCCAGCAGTGCCACCCAATACAAGGGGTGCCGCAAGATGAACAACATCGGGCTTAAAGGATCTCAGGGTTCGATAGACGGTGGTGCCGCTAAACCCAACGCGCACGTCATCGTAAAAGGGCATTGAACAAGCCGCCACGCGAATAACGGGGGTGGAGTTGTATGAATCGTCCCCCGGACCAGGCGCAATAATGATTGCCTCGTGACCATTGCGATGTAGGTAGTCAGCAAGTTGGCAAACAGAGTTGGTGACTCCATTTACTGACGGGAGAAATGACTCAGCGACAATCGCTACTCGCACGAGTAGAAACATACGAAACGGGGGTAAACAAACGTCGCACTTGTGGTTTCGAACAAGCAAATATCAAGCAGACAACAGAGGTTTTGCAAACGAGGGATTGAACATTGGTGAGATCAACCAATGCTTCAATGCATACACAAGTCGTAACGCACAGGAGACCAATTGCTATTTGCTGGCCCCATTCTTTCCAAGGAAAGACTTGTGTCACTGACGATTCGAGAACCTCAGCGACTCGCCTTAATACCCAGAGCCAAGCGACCACATTCGCGATCAACGTACCGATGGCAGCACCGATAGGGCCGAAAACGAGGATCAAGATACTTGCTGCGATCGCATTGGTAACGAGCAGGACTAGTGACGCAATGAGTAATTCCCGAGTTCGACCAGCAGCCCTGAGAACGACGCCGTATTCGGCAACGCGGTGCAGCAAAATCACGGTGAAAATCACCAATATCGGTGCACCTGAGCGATATTCACGTCCAAACATCAGTTCAATGATTTCGGGGCTACAGATGATGAGTACGGCAACTGCGGGTACGAGGACATAGGTGAGTCGGATTGATTGTTCAATCCAAACTTTCAGAGCAAGTGGGTGCTCGTGCCGGGCGAGATGATGAACGAGAGAAACTGCGATGGCGGCACCGCCTGCGACCGGGAGAATATTGATGATGGGCAACTCTTGGGCGGC
>JBEDJE010000023.1:0-7235 GCA_041172985.1 Actinomycetota bacterium | reverse complement strand
CGGCTCAGCAACAAACGACACAACGCGACGCGGCGCCGTTCACCACCAGACAACTTGGTGACATCAGAATCATTTGGGGGACAACGCAATGCGTCCATCGCGATTTCAACGTTCCGATCGAGGCTCCAAGCGTCAGCGGCTGCGATTTTGTCTTCGAGGTCGGCCTGCAAGGCTCCGACCTTTTCATAGTCGGCATCGGGGTCGCCCCACATGGCCATGACTTCGTTGTAGCGATCGAGCAATGCCTTGACCGGAGCAACGCCGTCCATCACATTGCCGAGAACGTCTTTATCGGGATCAAGCTGAGGCTCTTGGGCCAAATAGCCGACGCTGAAGCCAGGGGTGAGTCGAGCATCGCCCGAAAAACCGTCGTCGAGGCCCGCCATGATGCGCAACAGGCTGGACTTACCCGAGCCGTTCGAGCCAATAACGCCAATTTTGGCGCCGGGATAGAAGGACAACGAGATGTTTTCCAGAACTGTGCGGTCGGGTGGGTAATGCCGAGCCAGTTTGTAACAGGTGTAGATGAACTCATGAGCCATGGATAAATGACCTCCAGGGCTTAAGGCTAGTCGGCAAAAGTGCCTCGGTACCTGCTGACATCACCCACACGAGCCAGGTTGTTTGGTACTTTGTCAAGACCTGTCCGTGACGATGGGTCGTTGCCGTTGAGCGACGCAGGTCTATTTGGAGGAATTCATCATGGAAATTTTCACGCAGGAAGGCCTGGCGTTTTTGACGCGCTGGCTACACGTTTTGGCAGGAATCACCTGGATTGGTTTGCTGTACTACTTCAATGTCGTCCAGGTTCCGGCGTTCGCTGCTTACGGTGACGAAGGAAAAGCACGAAACATTTCGATCGACAAGCTCGCTCGCCGAGCCTTGTGGTGGTTCCGCTGGGCTGCCGTTGTCACTTTGGTTCTCGGACTCTTGATCATTGGAGTCACCGAGAACTACATGCAGGACTACATGAGTGAAACATCGACTTTTGGTCTTCCTCATAACGCCGCAATTTTTGTTGGCATGATTTTCGGAATCGTGATGGCCGCCAACGTTTGGATGGTCATCTGGAAGAACCAGAAGATTGTTTTGGCCAACGCAGCCAATGTGCTCGCCGGTGGCGAAGCCAATCCCGATGCCCCAGCAGCTGGCCGTCGTGCAGTTTTGGCGAGTCGTCAGAACATGGTTTTCTCGGTTTCTATGTTGTTCTACATGGTTGGTGCATCGCACTTCTTCGGACCGTTGTACGACGGTAACGATGCGGGCAAGGCGTGGACCTTCGTGATCATTGCCTTGGTTATTGGTGCGGTTTTGGAACTCAATTGCCTCGGCAAATTGGGCGGAACTGCAGCAACAAACAAGTTGTTGTGGCCATATGAGAATCACAAAAATGCCATGTATTCAGCAGGCGCGTTGTTGGTCGTGCTCTACATCTTGGGTGAGATTTTCCTCAAGGCGTGAGCCAACAAGAACTGAAATGAAAAGGGCCGCCCCAATGGGGCGGCCCTTTTTCGTTTGATTGATGTGTTCAGGAAACGGTGAGCGTGCTGTTCATGTTGCCATGACCCGGGATGGTGCAGTACACGCTATATACACCGGCTTCAAGGTTGATGGTGCCTTCATCGACTGTGCCCTTTTTAGTGACGGTCAGTTCGAGATCGCCGACTACTTTGTCGTCTTGAAGTACAACCAAAATATGCTTCACGCTGTCATCGTTGGCAAGAAAGACTTTGATGTCGCCGGCAATAGCGGTGTATTCGGTGGCGTCCCAACGAATTGTGGGGACAGCCTTGACAACAAGACCGGCATCGGCGGGCACGGTGTAAGCAGGAGTGCTTGATGATGAACCACCGCACGCGCTCAACGTGATCAGCGAGATGGCGAAAGCGGATGTGGCAAGGGGGCGAAGGAAACTCATATCTGAAATATACAAGTAACTACTTGCGAAAATCAAACGTCGGCGCCACTGCGGTGCGTGACGCTCGTCAACTTTGTGCCTTGGGGGTTCATTGCTCCGCAGGTAGACACGTCAATAGGGGTACAGTTTTCAACGATGTCTGAAGCACTGATCCCTGCCAATGCTGCCACTCCCGACTTTGGAGCCAACTCGTGGCTTGTCGAGGAGATGTACGAGCAATTCCGCCTCGATCCTGCATCGGTCGGTGAAGCGTGGCAAGAATTTTTCTCGGACTATAAGTCGATGTCCACTGCAGTCGCAGCGGTGACTCATCCGAAACCCGAACCCGCTGTTGTATCCGCGCCTCAAGCCGCCGCAGCCACTGCTGGCGTCACAGCCGCCAAGTCAACTGCACCAGCAACTGCCGTCACTCCGGTTGAAGATGTGAGCGAACCAATTCGTGGTGCGAGTCTGGCAATTGTGACGAATATGGAACGGAGTCTTACCGTTCCGACGGCGACAAGTTTCCGTAACGTGCCAGCCAAGTTGCTTGAAGTGAACCGTGGTGTCATCAACGGTTATCGCCTTCGCACGGGCCAAAGTAAAATTAGTTTCACTCACTTGATTGGTTATGCGATTGTGCGGGCCATTGCTGATGCAGTGCCTGCGATGAACAGTGCGTTTTCAGAAGGTGCCGACGGCAAGCCACGAGTAACTCATCATCAACACATCAACATGGGTCTCGCCGTTGACGTCGCTAAGTCCGATGGCAGTCGCACACTGGTTGTTCCGGTGCTCCGCGAAGCAGACCGCCTGTCGTTCGCCGAGTTTTTGGTCGCTTACGAAGATCTCGTTCGTAAGGTCAAGCAAAACAAACTCACCGTTGCCGATTTCCAAGGTGCCACGATCAGTTTGACCAACCCCGGAACAATCGGAACCGTTCAAAGCGTGCCGCGACTCATGCCGGGTCAAGGCGTCATCGTCGGAGTTGGCTCGATTGATTATCCAGCCGAATTCCAGGGTGCCGACGAACGAGCGCTCGGAACTTTGGGTATTTCAAAAGTCGTCACTGTTACGAGTACATACGACCATCGCATCATTCAAGGTGCCGAGAGCGGAATGTTCTTGAAGCGTGTGCACGAACTCTTGTTGGGCGAGCACGGTTTCTATGAAGGTGTATTCAAGAGTCTTGATGTGCCTTACGAAGCAGTGAAGTGGCGTACCGACGTCAATCCACTTGATCGCGAAGAGTCAAACCTGCATAAGCAAATGCAGATTGCTACTTTGATTCGTGTCCATCGTGTGCGTGGACACTTGATCGCCGATATTGACCCGTTGCGTTGGAAAGAACCAAAGCTGCCCGTCGAGCTTGACCCCGCAACTTATGGTCTCACGATTTGGGACCTTGACCGTGAATTCTTAACGGGCGGTGTCGCAGGCACTAACCGTTTACCTTTAGGCGAATTGTTGCATGTTCTTCGTGATGCCTATTGCCGCAGTATTGGCGTTGAGTACATGCATATTCAAGACACTGACGAACAGCGTTGGGTGCAAAGCCATTTTGAAGGTGTGCAATTCCAGTTGTCAAAAGAAGAAAAGCATCGTGTCCTTGAGCGACTCAACGCAGCTGAAGCGTTTGAAAAGTTCTTGGCGACGAAGTATGTCGGAACCAAGCGTTTCGGTCTTGAAGGCGCCGAAAGTGCAGTGCCGATACTCGACGAAATTTTGTCGCAAGCTGCAGCAGCTGGTCTTGATTCAGCTGTTGTCGGTATGGCACACCGCGGTCGATTGAACATTTTGGCCAATGTCATGGGCAAGAGTCTCGACAGTATCTTTGGTGAATTCGAAGGATACGTCGATCCTTCAACTGTGCAGGGTTCGGGTGATGTGAAGTATCACTTGGGTGCGTCGGGTCACTATGTCAACTCGAATGGCGCATCAATCAAGATTGAACTTGCGGCGAACCCAAGTCACCTTGAGACCGTTGACCCATTAGTGCTCGGCATGATCCGTGCGCGTCAAGACCAGATTGATCCGCCAGGGTCTTTCCCGGCATTGCCAATTTTGATCCATGGTGATGCGGCGTTTGCTGGTCAGGGCATTGTCGCCGAATGTTTAGGCATGAGCGACATCAATGGATATCGCGTTGGTGGAACCATTCACCTCATCATTAACAACCAAATTGGTTTCACAACGTCGCCACAGTTTGCCCGTTCATCGCTGTATTGCAGTGACGTTGCTAAGACCGTTCAGGCACCAATTTTCCATGTGAATGCCGACGATCCCGAAGCTTGTGTTCGCGTGGCTCGTCTCGCTTGGGACTATCGCCAGCGTTTCCATAAAGACGTTGTAATCGACATGGTGTGTTACCGCCGTCATGGCCACAACGAAGGTGACGACCCCAGCTACACGCAGCCGCTCATGTACAAGGCCATTGCTGAAAAGCGCAGTGTTCGTAAGTTGTATGTTGAAACATTGGTTGGGCGCGGTGACATCACGCTTGAAGAAGCCGAACAAGCGCTCAATGATTTCCAGAGCAAGTTGCAAGTTGCCCTTGATGAGACTCGTTCGCATGCACCAGTGCCGACCAAAGTTGCCAAGCCACCCAAACCTGTTGGCGTTTTGCCGCATGTCGACACCGGTGTTCAACGAGCAGTGCTCGACAAAGTCTTTGCACAGCTCACCAATTATCCCGAGGGCTTTACGGTCCATCCGAAATTAGGTAAGCAATTCGAACTGCGCTCAAAGATTTATAACGAGCAAAGTGAAGTTGAATGGGCCACAGCCGAACTGTTGGCATACGGCTCACTCGTCACCGAAGGCGTTCCGGTGCGGTTAGCCGGAGAAGACTCACGACGTGGAACATTCAGTCACCGTCACTCGGCGTTGGTTGATAACAACACCGAGCGTGTTTGGATTCCGTTGTCCGAATTGCCAGGTGCCGAAAAGTTCTGGGTGTACGACTCGCTACTCAGCGAATATGCCGCGCTTGGTTTTGAATACGGCTATGCGCACGCCAATCCTGAAGCATTGGTTTTGTGGGAAGCACAATTTGGTGACTTCGTTAACGGAGCGCAAATCATCATTGACCAGTACTTGGTGGCTGCCGAAGACAAGTGGGGACAACACAATGCTCTCGTCATGTTGTTGCCACACGGTTACGAAGGCCAAGGCCCCGAACACAGTTCGGCGCGTATTGAACGCTTCTTGACTTTGTGTGCCGAGGACAACATTCAAGTTGTGAACGCCACGACAGCTGCGCAGTTCTTCCACGTGTTGCGTCGCCAGATGCATCGCGAAGTGCGCAAGCCTTTGGTGATCTTTACTCCTAAGGGACCATTGCGTATGAAGGAAGTGCGTTCGAAGATTGCCGATCTCGAACCAGGTACGTCATTCCAAGAAGTACTTGATGATCCTTTCGTGACCGATGCGGCGAGTGTGAAGCGCGTGGTGTTCTGTTCGGGCAAGGTTGTATGGGATGCGCTCGCCGAACGCGACAAGCGTCAGGCCGCTGCAGCGATTGTTCGTGTTGAGCAGTTGTATCCATTCCCCATCGAACAGATGATGGATGTCTTAAAGCATTATCCGAACGCCAAAGAAGTGGTTTGGCTGCAAGAAGAACCCGGCAACATGGGCGCTTGGACATTCGTTGAGCACCGTTTCTGGCGAGTCAAAGAACAGGGTTACGACTTGCGTCGTGTCGCTCGTGTTGAAAGTGGAAGTCCCGCAACTGGTTCGAAGATCGTTCACGATCAAGAACTTGCCGACCTCATGGACGAAACTTTCGAAGGTCTCTGATATTTGTTTTCTCTGAAAGTTCTTAACGCAGGGCAATGCCCAAGATTGCTTCGAGGTCGCTGATGGCCTTGTCGGCGCCTTGATCGTTGCTCAGAACTTTGATGGTCTGCATACCCATAGCTGCTGCCGGCTTGAGATTGATTCCAAGGTCGTCGAGAAACACGCACTCAATGGGTTGCACATTGAGTAACTCGCAGGCGATCTCGTAAAACCTGGTTTCGGGCTTGCGACAACCGACCTTCGAGCTTTCGACGACGGTATCGAAACGATCCATGATGAGATCAATAGCGGCCTCGCGACTGTTTTCGGGATGCTCGGTTAATCCGTCCCCGCCCACCATGTTGTTGGTCAGACACGCGGTTTTGAACCCCGCCGCTTTCACGAGATCGAGGGCTCGGACCATTTCGGGACGAATCTCACCCTTCAAGAGCGCCAAAACGTCGTAACCCCGAATCTGGAAACCCATGGCAGCAGCGTCATTGGCAAAGGCCTGGTCGAATTCAGCCGCTGAGATATCACTGCGCTCAAAATGGGCCCAGGCGTTGTCGTCGGGATTGTTGGCGTTGATGGTCCGAATCGTGTCGAGGGGGAGTCCCTGGGAAGCCTCAAATCGGTTAAACGCCTGAAATGGGCTACTGAGGATGACCCCACCAAAATCCCACAAAACAGCCGAAATAGTCGTCGTACGAGTCACACCTCTGATCGTAGGGCTATCCCCATCTTGGCGCCCCATTAGTGGTTCACTAGAAGGGATATGTCACCGAAGTCCGTTGCCCCCAAACACGTCATTGTGGACGGTTCAAATATCGCCACTGAGGGCCGTTCGAAGCCCAGTTTGAAGCAATTAAATGAAGCCGTGATGGCTTTTATTGGTGATCACCCCAAGGCGGTCATCACCGTCATTGTGGATGCAACTTTTGGCCATCGCATTGATCCGAAAGAATTGACAGCTTTTGATAAAGCAGTCGAACACAACGAACTCGTGACCCCGCCTGCTGGCACAGTTGGTCGTGGCGATGGATTTGTTTTGAGCATTGCGCAAAAAGTCGGCGCATCAATTTTGTCGAATGACAGTTATCAAGAATTCCATGGTCAATATGAGTGGTTGTTTGATGAGGGTCGTTTGATTGGCGGCAAACCCGTTCCGAATGTGGGTTGGGTGTTTGTGAATCGCACTCCCGTGCGTGGCGACAAGAGCCGCCGGGCAATACGCGAAGCGCAACCTTCAGCCGACAAGCCAGGCAAGGGTGTCGCCAAGGTCAAGGTGAGTGCCGAAGCAATGAAGCCAATGCCGGTGCCGAAATCGTTGCCGCCCGGTGCCACGATGCCCGCCAAAAAAGCTGGGACTTCTAAATCAGTCAATGACATTTTGCCGTTCTTGCAGTTCATCGAAAAGAACTCGGTCGGTTCGGTCGTCGTTGGAGTTGTCGAGAGTTATTCGTCGCATGGTGCGTACGTCACGATCGGCGACGTACGCGGTTATGTTCCGCTTCGTCTTTTGGGTAGTCCGCCACCACGCTCGGCGCGTGAAGTGATGCAA
>JBEDJE010000022.1:0-7281 GCA_041172985.1 Actinomycetota bacterium | reverse complement strand
TCCACGTTTAGCGCGCTTGGCCGGCACTATTGCCCGATCAAAGCGACCCTTGCTCGCCATGATCAAACGTTCTGTTGTATCGCGCAAGACCGGATTTGTTGGGGACCTAAACGAACCCCATGCGCAACTACCCGATGAACCACGCTGTTTGAGCCACACCACTTCGCCTCGCAACAAGAACCCGAGCTCATCTTGCAAGATCGTGGTGATGTCAGAAGCCAACGAACGGAACGGTCGACGACCCAAGTTGGCCACGTTGACCACGATGCGTCCACCTGGCTCAAGTACTCGCTGGCACTCGGCGAAAACCTCGGTCAGCATTTCTAGATATTCGACATAGTCAGCCGGAATATGACCCTCACCGAGGGCCTCTTCGTAAGCTTTGCCGGCGAAATAAGGAGGTGACGTCACCACCAACCCAACCGAATTGTCGGGGATTCGCGACATATCGCGCGAATCGCCAACGAAAATCTGATTTCGCACGGGGTCGACCAGCGCCGGATCGGCCAATGTGTCATCTGCCGATATATCGGGCGTGCGAAAGCGAGCATAAAAAGCCGATGCATCATGGCCCTCGCGTTTCGAAGCACCAAAGGCTGACGTGGCGGTGCTGCGTCGAACTCGAGGCGCGCTTTCACCAAAATTTGGCTCGTCAGACATTGAAGGCAGAGTACCGACCTGACGCGCGCGCCCGCGCGATACCCACCCTCAAAAAGGGCCCTTTGGGATAGTCCCCCATTCACTCCGCTAGAGCCATAAAGTTGGTTGAAGTGATTGCCATTTTGTTGCTCATACCCGTCGCCTACATGCTCGGCACCTTCCCCAGCGCGGTCCTCATCGCGCGTAGCCGCGGCATCGACATCACCACTACCGGTTCAGGAAATCCTGGAGCTTCGAATGTAGGTCGGCTCTTGGGTCGCAAACTTGGTGTTCTTGTTTTCATTCTTGATGGACTCAAGGGAGCAATCTCTGTGGGCGTGGGCTTTTTGATCGCGGGTTACGCCGGAGCATTGGCATTGGCTTGTGCTGCGGTCGTTGGCCATGTTTTTCCTGTGACGCGTAAGTTCAAAGGTGGCAAAGGCGTCGCTACGGCCGGCGGTGGAATGATCGCCCTCTATCCCCTACTCGGCATTGCTATGACATTGCTGTGGCTCGTTACCGCCAAGGTGACCAAGAAAGCATCACTGGGCTCGTTGGCTATCGCTATCGGTCTTCCGGTGTCGCAAATCATCATCGGCCGCCCGACTGGCGAAGTACTCACTGGCGTTGGACTATGCGCTTTTGTTGTATGGCGACATATTCCAAATCTCAAACGACTAGTTGCTGGCAACGAAACCAGTCTCAAGACGAAGTAACGCTGTCGTCAATGGCAAGATATGGCCATGGCACTTCACCCACAAACCGCAGCACTGTTAGTCGTCATGGAGCAGTTCAATGCTCCTGCACTCGAAACCCAAGAGCCGACCGTCGCTCGTGCAGGTATGGAAATGATGACTGCACCATCAACTGTTGAACTACATGAAATTCGTGAAGTCAATGCCGATGGCGTTGCGGCGCGTCTATATCGCCCCAATGACCGCAAAGACCTCGGACTCTTGGTTTTCTACCACGGTGGTGGTTGGGTCCTCGGGAGTATGAATACCCACGACGATGTCTGTCGCAAACTCGCGCTTGCGATGGGACATGCAGTGTTGTCCGTCGATTACCGATTAGCTCCCGAATTCGCTTTCCCCGAACCGCTCAACGACTGCATCGTGGCCTTGCGTTGGGCGCATGCGAATGCCGCACAACTTGGCATTGACGCAACCCGCATTGCAGTCGGCGGAGATTCTGCGGGAGGAAACTTGGCTGCAGTCGTCGCCAACTTGCAGCCAGTACCACTCAAGTTTCAGATGCTCATTTACCCAGTCACTGATGCAACACGTAGCTCGCAAAGCTACAAAGACAATGGTGAGGGTTATCGCTTAACGGCTGCTGGAATGAAATGGTTCTGTGATCATTACGTCAGTGGTTCAATCGGCACACCAACCGATCCGCGAGTTTCGCCCTTGTTTGCCGATGCAACAACGCTTGCCTCAGCCCCACCCGCGATCGTGATTACAGCCGAATACGATCCGCTCCGTGATGAAGGCGAACAATACGCACATCGACTCATTGAAGCCGGCGTCGCATGTTCATTAACCCGCTACTACGGACAAGTTCATGGATTTTTTTCAATGAGTCAATATGTCGATGACGGAGCCTCGGCAATTAATCAGGCAGCCACCGCAACTCGTCTCGCTCTTGAGCGCTGACAAGGCAAAGTTGTCAATTTGCCACTAGGTTGGCACGTGTTATGACTGCGAAAAAAGTGACCAAGTCGGCTCCACCTTCATCAACGTTGGTGTTACTTGTTCGTCATGGGCAGACGCCGACAACTGGAAAACTTTTGCCAGGTCGAGCCGCCGGTTTACATCTTGCCGAAACCGGAATCAAACAGGCCGAAGCCGCCGCCGAACGTTTTGTTGGACTGAAAAAAGTTGATGCCGTTTACGCATCACCGCTTGAACGTGCTCGTGAAACTGCTGCGCCTATCGCTCGTGCTTTGGGTCTTCGCACCAAGATCGATAAGGGTCTACTTGAATGTGAGTTTGGCGACTGGACCGGTGCCGAACTCAGCAAACTTATGAAGCTTCCCGAATGGTCCACGGTTCAACGTGCGCCGTCTACATTTCGTTTTCCGAATGGTGAGAGTTTCACCGAAATGCAAACACGAATGGTTTCAGCGATTGATCGTCTCGTTGCTCAACATCGCGGCGGAGTCATTGTGTGTGTGTCGCACGCCGATCCCATCAAGGCTGCCGTTGCCCACGCGATGGGAACGCACATCGATCTCTTCCAGCGCATCGTGATCAGCACGTGTTCAGTATCTGCGATTGCTTACACCACTGGTGGGCCCATAGTTCTTAATGTCAATTCGACTGGCGGATCGCTCGGCGATCTTCGTCCTTCGTGAGGTAGGCAATGGATTTCTTTGCCGATTTCGATTTTGTTGATGTGATCACTGCAGGTGCCATTGGTGAACCTGGGCGACGCACGTTTTACATTCAGGCTCGCGCTGGTGCACGAACGGTGACTATCAGGTCCGAAAAGCAACAAGTCGCTGCGATCGGCAAATATCTTCGTCGTGCCCTGGCCCACTTGCCAGTGCCAGAAGGTCAACCACCACGATCTGTGATGCAACTTGCCGAACCAGTTCAAGAGGCTTTTGTTCTCGGCGCGATTGCCCTCGAATTCAATCGCTCAAATGATGAGTTCGTTTTGCACCTCAAAGAATTTGCACCCCTGTCACAAGATGATGACGAAGATGATCTTGAAGAAGACGACGATGACGATGATGACTCACTCGAGAACGCGTCAGGATCACGTGCACGCGTCAGTATGACGCGTGCACAAGCAATGGCTTTTTGTGACAACGCCGATCGCATCGTGTCCGCAGGGCGACCCGATTGCGAGTATTGCGAACTTCCTATCAACCCCGATGGCCATTTCTGCCCTCGAATGAACTGACCACCTCGATCTGCCTTAAATGAATATCTGCTCATGAATATCTTGGAAATACTGCAACATGGCGAGATCGAAGTCGAAGGACGAATGCCCTACAGCAGTAATGCAACGTTCCTCGTCAACCTGACACTTGGCGATCAAGTTGGCAAGGGCATTTATAAGCCACTTCGTGGCGAGCGCCCGTTATGGGATTTCCCGTCCGGTTTGTATCAGCGCGAAGTCGCGGCTTACCTCTTGTCAGAGGCAATGGATCTGCATGTCATCCCACCGACGGTCGAGCGCGAAGGCCCTTTTGGTATTGGTTCACTGCAGTGGTTCATTGATGCACGTTTTGAAGAGCACTACTTCACGCTGTACGAAGCTCGCGAAGATTTACATGACCAGTTTCGCAATATGGCAATATTCGACATAGTTGCCAACAACACTGATCGCAAGAGTGGACATTGCCTCATTGATAACGATGATCGCATCTGGGGAATTGACCAAGGCTTGTGTTTTTCTGCTGAGTTCAAATTACGTACTGTGATTTGGGAGTTTGGCGGAGAATCAATCGCGCCAGAACTGATTGCAAAGATTCAACGAGTTGTTGATCGTCCGCCTCTTGATGTTGCTGCGCTGCTTGATGCCGACGAGATTGACGCGATGATCGACCGCGCTTCTATGCTCGCTCAAGGTGGTATGTTCCCCATTGATGCATCTGGCCAACGTTACCCCTGGCCCATGGTCTAAAGATTCTGTTGAATTCTCATGAATGATGAAGACCTTGATCCTTTGATTGATCGCGCCGACCTTGATGGGTTGGTTCGACTGATTGACGCGCGTTGCGAGACACGAGATTGGGAAGGACTTTTTCGAATCCGCGAACGTGCCCGTCTCGCCACAGAAACTGGCCGTCAAGTGTGGCCCGCTACAACATTGGCCGAATACCGTTTGGCCCTGCACGCCGATACCAAGTGGGCTGCTCAAGTGTTACAAGAAGATGGTGGTCGATTCACGATTGGTCCTTTGACTGAAGTCATCGCGCAAAATCATTCGTGGGTGGACTTAAAGGAATTGTTGACTGACGGACCACGATCGGCCTTCATCGCCCACGAGCGCATCATCCGTGGTGAAGCAATTGAGCGTGCCGATGTTGGGGATGTACTTGATGTTCTCGATCTTCCCCTTGAGTTGCAAACATGGGAACCGTCATACCCGATCGCAACATATTCTGATAACGGAATTGATGCGCCGTCACCGAGCGATATCTGGCGCCACGACTGGACCGATATCGAAGCCGACGAAATCTTTGACGACATGATTGTTGACGATCCGTTTGTACGTGATGCATTGCGCTCACTCGTTGAGCCGTGGACGTCTTCATCTGGTGGACAAGCAACTTCGGTCGTGGTTGACGGGACTGTCAACGATGCAATGAGCGCTCTCGGTCATCAATCATTTCGAGTGACTCCGTTGACGACTGAGCAAGCATTGCAGTGGCTCGCTTGGAGTGGATCGTCAGGTGGGGCACACGGTCGACGTCGTGGAGCCGCTCTCGGTCGCTTCGGAGTGTGGTGGTTACTGGCCGCGATCGGCGGGTTCACCGAAGAGTGGGACGATCTACGAGATACCGGTGCATTGAGTCACGAGGTAGGCGATACAGCCCAAGCGTTGCACTGGTTCCGGGTGGACACGGGCAGTCGTCATCCATATGAGCTGAACTTGGTGGCTGAGGATCCCGACAACGACATCACCATCGCCCTCCTCGCCCACGACCGCACAACCCAAACCGAAACCCACTAACCCGCCAAATTCAGCCACTCTGTACTTTTAGTTCCAACTGTCGGAACCAAAAGTACAGAGTGGTAAAAAACAGCCACTTTGGAATTTGGCTACCGCTAGGCGGCAACGAAACTCCAAAGTGGCTGGAATGAGTCAGTTTGAAAGGTGAATTAGCGGGCTTGCAAGGCTTCGATGAGCTTGGGCAGAACCTTATGCACGTCTCCAACGATTCCGAGGTCAGCAATTCCGAAGATCGGCGCTTCCTTGTCCTTGTTGATGGCGATGATGTTCTTTGAACCCTTCATACCCACCATGTGCTGAGTTGCACCAGAAATACCAGCAGCGATGTACACGCTCGGCTTCACGACCTTGCCGGTCTGACCAACTTGGTAGCTGTAGGGAACCCATCCAGCGTCCACGATGGCACGTGATGCGCCAGGCGCACCCTTGAGCAACTTGGCCAACGTTTCGATCATGGCGTAGTTGGCACTTTCGCCAAGACCACGTCCACCCGATACAACGATGTTCGCTTCATCAAGCTTGGGACCAGTTGTCTCTTCAACATGAACTGCGGTGATCTTGGCGGTTCCGGTTGCACCGAGATCGGGCACGCTGACAGCCTGCACTGCAGCTGCTGCTCCACCTGACGCTTCGGGGTTGAACGACTTCGGGCGGAAAGCTGCCAAGTACGGCGCGCCACCAGTGAACGTTGTTGTCACCAAAGTGTTGCCACCAAAGATTGGTGTCGTAGCTGAAACTGAATCTCCAGCAGCTTCAATGTCAACGCTGTTGGTGAGCACAGTGCGACCGAGTTTGACCGACAAGCGAGCCATAACGTCACGGCCTTCGTACGATTGCGGGAACATGATGAGGTCGGGCGATTCGCCGCCGTCAATCGTTGCCTTCATCGCCGATGCAACTGAAACTCCAGCCAAGTTCTGGCCGTAGTCAACTGCGAACACTTTGCTTGCGCCGTATTCACCAAGTGCACCAGCAACTGCAGCGCCGTCACCGGCAACCCACACGCTGACTGTTCCACCAAAGGTGCGTGCCTTGGTGACCAATTCGAGTGAACCCGATGTTGGTGCGCCGTTGGCGACTTGAGCGAATACCCAAATGTTGCTAATTCCCATTGTTCTGTCCGTTCTCGTTCTATTTCGTCGTTAAGTAGTTGTAATTGTTGATCATCAAACCGCAAGCGGTTTTCAGATGACCTTCAAACCTTCGAGGAAGGTCACGATCTTGCCGAATGTTTCGCCGTCATCTTCGATGACTTCACCAGCAGCACGTGCTTCAGCTTGTGCGATGTTGCTGATCTGCTGACCGGCACCAGCCCAGCCGACTGGAGTCACGCCAAGATCGGCGGCAGTGACTTCATCAACTGGCTTTGACTTTGCAGCCATGATGCCTTTGAAGCTTGGGTAACGCGGCTCAACAACACCAGCAGTTACCGAGATGAGTGCGGGCAACGGGCAGGTCACTTCGTCATAACCTTCTTCGGTCTGACGATCGGCCTTCAATACTCCGCCTTCGATCGAAACTTTTTTCGCAAATGTCACTGATGGCAATCCGAGTACTTCGGCGATCTGCTCAGGAACAGTGCCGGTGTAGCCATCGCTTGATTCGGTTGCGGCGATAATCAAATCGGCTCCACCCAAACGCTGAATTGCTGCGGCCAAAATCTTTGCTGTCGTGAGTGCGTCCGAACCCTGCAATGCCGGATCAGAAACGAGCACTGCTTTTGCAGCACCCATCGCTAGCGCAGTACGAAGTCCGGCGGTCTCACTATTAGGTGCCATCGACACCAAGCTGACTTCACCGCCGCCTGCTGCGTCGACCAACTGCAAGGCCATTTCAACGCCATAGCTGTCGGATTCGTCAAGGATCAATTTGCCTTCGCGCTTGAGCGTGTTTGACGTGGCGTCAAGGGCTCCGGGGTTGGCGGGGTCGGGGATCTGTTTCACACAGACGATT
>JBEDJE010000021.1:2277-9625 GCA_041172985.1 Actinomycetota bacterium | reverse complement strand
AGACCAACAGTTGCTGCGATCGAACAAGTATTCACGATGAACCCCGAACCCTGTTTGCGCATGTGGGGAAGTACTGCCCGTGACATATTGGCAATGCCGAAGACGTTGACCGCAAAAACACGCTGCCAGTCATCGAGAGTTGAATCAACGACATCACCGACGCTGCTGATGCCGGCGTTATTGCACAAGACATCGATACGGCCATGTTCAGCAACGACTCTTTCAATCGTGTCGTGGCACTGTTGTGGTTGAGAGAGATCAAATCCGTCCGCGAGATCTAGACCAACAACGATGTCTCCATCTCGTGCGAAGCGAGAACTGATCGCGGTGCCGATGCCTCCTGCTGAACCAGTAATAACAACAATGCGTTGCGTCATGATGCCCCCTTGGTCGCCATCGAAGTGGGCGAATGATCTAAGTATTGTCCATATTGTTGGCAATTGTTATGGTTAGCGGTAATGACCCGCATCTTGTCAGCCTCAACCCATGACCTTCGAGCCCGAACTTCGCGGTCATTGGCAGGTTCTGACGCCAATCACCCGGATCCCGACTATTCGGCTGCCTACGTGATTTTGCATACCGACTCTGCTCTCGAGGGACACGGCATGACATTTACGATCGGCCAAGGCAATGAACTGTGTTGCGCGGCGATCGAGGCGTTGGCGACATTGGTGGTCGGTCGCAATCTGTCCGACATCGTTGACAACATGGGTGCGTTTTGGCGACAAGTCACAAACCATTCGCAACTTCGCTGGCTAGGTCCCGACAAGGGTGTGATCCACCTAGCGACAGCCGCACTTGTCAACGCGGTGTGGGATTTGTGGGCCAAAGAACGTGGCGTGCCGGTTTGGAAATTGGTGACTGATATGGAACCAGCACAATTTGTTGACTGCATTGATTTTCGATATTTACGCGATGAGGTAGATGAAGTTCGCGCTTTAGACATGTTGACGAAAGCACGAGTTGGCCGACAACAGCGCTTGGCGCATCTTGAACAAAATGGGTACCCGGCCTACATCACATCGGCTGGCTGGCTTGGCTATCCCGAAGACAAAGTGCGCGATTTGTGTCGTGGTGCGATCGCTGATGGTTGGAACAGTTTCAAGACCAAAGTCGGAATTGATGTGGCATCGGATATGCGCCGATGTGAAGTGATGCGCGAAGAAATTGGCGACAATCGCCAACTCATGGCTGATGCCAACCAAGTGTGGGATGTCAATCAGGCCATTGAATGGAGCAATCAACTTCAGCCGTATGGCTTACGCTGGATCGAGGAGCCCACTCACCCTGATGACATCTTGGGTCATGCTGCGATTAGGCGGGGCGTTAAACCGATTGGTGTTGCGACTGGTGAACATGCCGCCAACCGATTGATTTTCAAACAACTTCTTCAGGCTGAGGCGATTGATTATGCCCAGATTGATGCATGTCGCCTGGGTGGTCTCAACGAAGTGCTTGCAGTATTGCTATTGGCCGCCGCACGCAATATCCCGGTCTGTCCACACGCGGGTGGAATTGGTTTGTGCGAATACGTGCAACACATCTCGGTGATTGATTATTTGAGTGTGAGTACCTCGCTCGAAGATCGAACAACCGAGTATGCATCTCACCTTCATGAGCATTTTGTTAATCCAATTCAAATGCGAAATGGTCATTACCTATTGCCACAAGCTCCGGGCTATTCAATTGAAATGAAGCCAGAGTCAATTGAAATACTGAATTATCCCAATGGTGCTGAGTGGCGTGATTAATTCGTGATCCTTGAAACGCGAGGGCTTGGTCAACGCGGGCCATTAGTAACAAAAATTGGGCTTGGATGCGCTCCGTTCGGAAACTTGTTTACCGAAGTTTCTGATGAAGATGTTCAAGCCACAGTTGATACTGCATGGGAAGGTGGAGTCCGATTCTTTGATACCGCTCCGTTGTACGGTCACGGATTGTCAGAGATTCGATTAGGAAAAGCATTAGCGAAATATCCTCGTGAGCAATATGTGTTGGCAAGCAAAGTTGGTCGACTGTTACGTGAGCCGGTCAACAAGATCTCACCAACAATATTCAAGAACGTTCCAGACCTTGAACCCATATTTGATTACGGCAGCAAAGCTGTGCTGACTTCAATTGACGAGAGTTTGGATCGACTGAACGTTGATTACCTTGACATTGTTCATGTCCACGATCCTGATGATCATGAAGATTGGGCGATCACCGAAGCTTTTCCAAGACTCATACAACTGCGTGATGAAGGTGTGATTAAAGCAGTCGGCTGCGGAATGAACCAGACGAAATCACTGACTCGGTTTGTTAACGAAGTTGATCTTGATTGTTTGTTGTTAGCTGGACGGTACACGGTGCTTGATCACGCATCTGGCGCTGATTTATTGCAGCTTTGTTGCGAGAAAAATGTCGGTGTCGTGCTTGGAGGAATATTTAATAGCGGGTTACTTGCAGACCCAGACAAGAACAAAACTTTTGACTACGTTGATGCCACACCCGAGATACTCCAAAAAGCCAATGCCATAGCCGAACTTGCGCGGTCGCACGGATTTTCGTTGCCTCATGTTGCAGTGCAGTTCGGATTACGAAATGCATCTGTGGCATCAATCGTGATTGGAGCTCGAACAGCGAGAGAAATAAGCCAGGATCTTTTGTACGCCACACAGGAGATCCCCACAACGTTTTGGGATGATCTGCAGTCACTGAGTTAGTCTCGCCTCGTATGGTGTCGTCTTTCTTCTTGAGCTTTGGCGTAATTTTTGTTGCCGAACTCGGTGACAAAAGTCAGCTGATGGCCATGGCGTTTGCAGCGCGTTACAAGGCACTTCCAGTTTTAATCGGAATTTCAATCGCCACTGCAGTGACTCATGCAATGAGCGTTGCGCTTGGTGCAGTTGTCGGCTCGCGGCTACCTACTGACGCAATTGCGATTATCGCCGGTATAGCTTTCCTCATTTTTGCTGCTTGGACTCTGCGAGGTGATGCACTCACCGAAGAAGAAGCTGAAGCCGCGCAAAAGAACACTCGCAACGCAGTTATCGCAGCAAGCATTGCGTTCTTCTTGGCCGAACTTGGCGATAAGACAATGTTGGCGACAATTACTTTGGCGGCCAAAGAGGACGTGTTTGGCACGTGGCTCGGTTCGACGCTCGGCATGGTGTCAGCAGATGCTCTTGCGATTTTGGTTGGATATCACTTGGGATCACGTTTGCCCGAGAAAACTATTCGTTACGGCGCATCAACTCTTTTTGTGATCTTCGGAATTTTGTTGATTGTGCAAGGCGTGTAAGCGTTAATGAAAAGTGGGCTAACCGAGTAAGTCTTCGGCTGCTTGACGTACTTGCCAGTCGCGATCTTCGAGAGCGACTTTGAGAGCCATTTCAACTTCGGGTGAATCAAATGGGGCGAGCGCAAGAACGGCTCGTCGACGAATTGCTGGTTTGTCCTGGCACGCGCTCAAGATTGCGGGAAGGCCTGACTCGTCACCAATTGCACCCAATGCTGCCACCGCAGCCTCGCGAACCAATGCATCATCATGATGAAGTACGAGCCGATTGAGCTCATCGATGATTTCTTTGCGTGCGCTTTCGTGTTCGCCGCAAGCCCAAGCTGCCATCTCAACAACCTGCGAGTCTTTGTCGTTGAGTAATGGAACTAAATCAAAAGTGTTAAACGTCGCGGCAAGTTCAGCAACGCGAATTCGAACCTGTGAATCAATGTCACTGACAAAGGTTTGTAGGACTTCTTTGGTCAGTTGTTCGACACGTGCGAGCGCGCCCAAAGAAGCCTCACGGATTGAGCCATGTTCATGAGACAAAGATTTTTGAATGAGTTGTGAGTCGCCAGCGTGTCCGGCGATCACGATCGCTCGACGTAATTCGGCGATCTCGGGGCTATCTGAAGCGCTCACAGCCGCGAGATCACATTTGTAACGATGAAGGACAGGGCAGTGGCGACCACAATGGCAGCCACAATTCCACCAATCAATGCAATCGCGCCAAGACCGGTCGCATCCAATACTTTCCTTGCCACGGTTTCAGAAATTTCTGGCGCCGGTGCATTGAGTGGGTTTGATTGATCGAGGAGACGTTGTGAGTTCTGGCCCAATCCAGCATCTGTGCGTGGCGAAGTGGGCAAATTTCTGGCAGGCTTGCGCCACCCGATGACAAGTAGTGCCAACATGGCTAAGCCAGCGACGAGGGCAAGGCGGGTGGAGATTTCAGTGAGTGACACGCAGACAGAAAAGGTACTCGCCCCACAGGTGGTTGCGCCGTCGTTACGCGCTCAAGTTGTAGCGATTCCATTTGTGACGGTTGCCTTCTTGATAATTGTGGCGGTGCTCGTGGCCATGGTTTGGCCGCTCCAACGGTACGAAACTGCTCCTGGTCGAGCCGACCTGGTGGGATCACGACTGAGTATTGATGACACCCAAGTTGAGGTTTATCAACCCGAACGCGGAGTTCGTTTTGTGACTGCACTCGGAACTGAACTGAATCCGCTGCAGTCGTTTATGGGATGGATTGACCCATTTGTGAACATCTTGACCTGTGAAGAACGTTTTGGTGATTGCAATCCGACACAGAGTCGTGAAGTGCAACTGGGGGCTATGGCCAACGCCAAAGAGATAGCCGCTTATATCGCTTTGGCATACCTCGGTTTTGATGCGACTTTCCAAGAAGGTCCTGCTCAGGTCGCAGGTTTTGATGAATCAGTGTGTCCGAATGAAGCCCCACCGCAACGAGCCTGCAAGGTGCTGGCGGTCGGTGATGTGATTTCTTCAATCGACATCGGAGACGGACCAATTGAGGTCAACGTCATTTCAAAGTTGTCTGAGGTCCTCAAAAACGCTCAGCCGGGAGATATCGCGACACTAGAAGTGATCCCCATAACGAGTGATGGTTCGGGGGCCTTGACGAAAGTCGAAGTTGAGTTGATTGAGAGCTCCGACGATCCCACGCGGACGTTGATTGGATTTAGTGCTCGCGACACTCGGACTGTGCAACTGCCCTTCGACGTCAACTTTGATACCGACCAGATCGGGGGACCGTCAGCAGGGTTGTCGTTCGTATTGGCCTTGATTGACGCTTTGACGAAGGGCGAACTCGTTCCGCCTCAAGGGGTCGCCGTGACTGGCACTATCCAAGACGACGGGACTGTCGGGGCGATCGGTGCATTGGTTCAAAAGGCAGTGGCGGTCAAAAAATCAGGAGTCAAGGTCTTCTTAGTCCCCGCGGCTCAAGGTCCAGACGAAATCTCGGCGGCTCAAGCGGCAGTCGGTGACACCATCAAAATCGTTCCCGTGGCCGATCTTGACGAAGCCTTGGCCGCGCTTGTGACATATGGGGGAGACAAGGTCATCCTGCCTGTCAAGCAGGGGTGAAGTGACATGCAATTTGGGTAAAACCCCTGATTGCCACCCTTTATCCACAGATATTTCGTACTCTCTTCTGAATGGCTATCTCTTTTTCGCGACCCGACCCCTCGTCGCCGACCGCCGTCGCCGGCGCTACCTTCCCCTCTTCACGTCGTGGTTTTGACCAAAACGAGGTTCGTGACTTTTTGCGCATGGTTTCGGCTGAAATCTCGCGCCAGCAAGAACGCATCACCTTCCTTGAGCGCGAATTACTGAATTCGCAGCAGGCCGGAACAGCACCTCAGGTCGAACTTAACGAAGAAACGATTACTGAACTTCTGGGCGAAGAGACCGCCCGTATTGTCCAGGCTGCTCGTGAGGCTGCGGGCAAGATCAAGGTTCGATCTGAAGAAACTGCGACGCGTCTGGTGCGCGAAGCCACCGATGAGGCAGCGCGCGTTCGTGAAGATGCCGAGCTAGAGGCCGCGCGAGTACGCCAAGATGCTGCGTCTGACGCTGAAGCCGAAATTTTGATGGCCAAGCAACAAGGTCGTGACATGGTGAATGAAGCTCGCGCCTATCGCGAACGAGTTCTTGCCGATGTCGCTCGTCGTCGTGAATTGGCTCGTGAGCAAATTGAAGACTTAATGCATGGTCGTGACCGCATCGTGCAGGTTTTTGATCGTGCACGTATTGCTACCGAAGACGTGCTGCGCGAATTAGACGACGTCGCTGAAGAACCCAGCGAGTTTGTAAATTTGGCGCCCACAACTGGACCAATTCCGATCATTGTTCAAGCTGATGAAATCGAAGCTCGCGAGGCAATGCGCCCAGCCGTTTCATCGGCTCCAGCTTTTGTGCCGTACGACCAAGATGAAGACATCGCAGTCATGACTGAAGAAGTCGTCATTGATCGCACTGCTCGCATTGAAGAAGTCGTTGCTATCGAAGAAAAAGTGGTTGAAGAGCAAACTCCAATAGCGCCAGTCGTCGAACTTGTCGTTGAGGCACCGGTTTCAAACGTTGTCCCGTTGTTTGCACGCCAAGAAACAACGGTAGTGGTTGCTGATTTGGACGAAGATTTAGATGAAGATGACGAAGATGATGTGAATGATCCTCCGCTTGTCATCGTTGAGCAAAAGGCCAAAGCCGTCGTTCCTCCTGCTGATGACATTTTTGCCAAGTTGCGTCGCTCGGGTGCCGAGTCGGTGGCCAAAGAAGTTGCGACAACTCAGTTAAAGAAGGTCGAACCGAAGAAGAAGCCAGTAGAAAAAAAGATTGAACCTGCAGCCGAAGAGTCTGTTGAGGCTCCCGTTGAGGAAGTGGCAGTTGCGACAACTTTTGAACTTCGCGATGAAGAACTTGCACCAGTCATTGCTGCAATGTCGCGCAAATTGAAGCGAGTACTGGCCGATGAACAAAATGAAGTTCTTGATATTTTGCGCGGCAAACTTCCCGTGAAAACTCTTGATGCAATTGTTGGGCCAAAGGCTGATCACTCGGCACGGATGCTTGAGGCGCTTGAGGCATCGTTGAAGGCAGCTGCGCTTGCTGGCGCAAAGTCTTTATCGAAAGCATCTGACAAAGATTTGCAAAAGATGGTTGCTTCGCAAATGGCTGCGATCAACGAATTTGTGATTGCAACTGTGGTTGCCCCGCTACGCGAACGCCTGAGCCGAAGTATTTCTCAAGCTGCTGGCGACAATGCCGAGCTGACTTCGCTTGTCCGATTGGTCTACCGCGAGTGGAAAAATCAACATGTTGATACGCAAATCGACAACATCGCCCAGACATCGTTCGGGCGTGGTGCGTTTGCTGCACTGACTCCGGGCGTAAAAGTTTGTTGGAAAGTCGATCCCAACGGGCCGGCATGTGCTGATGCGGAAGATAACTCACTCGCTGGTTTCGTCAACGCCGGAGAAGCATTCCCCACAGGGCACACTCATGCGCCGGCGCATGCTGGCTGCCGCTGTGCACTTGTTCTGCAATAGAACTAGTCTC
>JBEDJE010000021.1:0-2270 GCA_041172985.1 Actinomycetota bacterium | reverse complement strand
AAGGGTCGAATCGCTCTGTTTGTCGTTGTGGCAATCGTCGTCATTCTCTTTTTGTCGGCACGCACGGTGGCAAATTTCTATGTTGATCTGTTGTGGTTCAGATCTGTTGAACGAGGAAGCGTCTTTTGGACGGGCATCAAGTCAAAGGTTTTTCTCGGCGCAGTTTTCAGCGTTGCATTCGCAATTGTTTCGTTCATTAGCTTGACCCTCGCCGAGCGTCTGTCTCCTAAAGAACTTCCAACCGGACCCGAACGTGAAGTGGTCGAGCGATTCAAGATGATCGTTGGACGACGTACCCGTTTGTTGCGTATTGCAGTTTCAGTCCTGTTTGGTTTGATGGTCGGTTTGCCGGCAATGGCGCAGTGGCAAGACTGGTTGCTATTCAAGAATTCGCAGTCGTTTGGAATAGACGATCCGCTGTTTAGCGTCGATGTCGGGTTCTATGTTTTCAGACTTCCATTTTTGACATTCTTGGTTGACTGGGCATTTGCAGCAGCCGTCATGATCACACTTCTGACTGCCGTCATGCACTTCTTGAATGGTTCAATTCGTGTGCAAACTGCCGGAGATCGAATCTCTAAAGGTGCACGTATTCATTTGAGCGTTCTGTTCGCAATCCTTGCGGTCATCAAGGCGGCCGATTACTGGTTGCAACGGTTTGAATTAACTGTGTCGGGTCGTGGAGTAGTCCAGGGTGCCACGTACACCGATGTCAATGCTCAACTGCCTGCGATCAATTTGTTGATCTTGGTGAGCTTGCTTGTTGCTGCTCTCTTTTTGGCGGGCATTCGATTTGGTGGATGGCGTTTGCCGTTGTTGTCAATGGCGCTTTGGGCGGTCATTGCGGTGGTGGCCGGAACGGTTTACCCAGCACTCATCCAACGCTTTGTGGTTCAGCCAAACGTGACAACACGTGAGTACAGCTATATCGGTCGCAACGTTGATGCAACACGAGTAGCAATGGGAATTGACAAAGTCGAGACGATTTCGCTGACGGCCGGAACAGTGACTGATGCCGAAGTGGCCAAAGATACTGCTCCTTTAAGTGACTCACGATTGCTCGATGTTTCAGAAATGAGAGATCGCTATTCGCTTGACCAAGGGCTGTTTGCTTTCTATGCGATTAACGATCTTGATGTTGACCGCTATGACATTGATGGTCGTTCGCAACAGACGATGGTCGCGGCGCGTGAACTTAACCCCGACGGCATCCCAAACAAAACGTGGGTTTCAAGGCACTTGATTTACACTCACGGTTGCGGGGTCGTTGCTGCAAGCGCATCTCAAATCACAGATGATGGGCGTCCGATCTACCAAGAGATTGCCACGGAGAAACCACAGCTTTATGTCGGAACGCAGCAGCCTGGCTACGCAATCGTGAATACCAAGCAGGTTGAACAAGCGTGTCCGAATACAGAAGCCACTCCTTATGAAGGCACCGGCGGAGTTGTTCTTGATTCGGCAGTCAAGAAATTGGCATTTGCGATTCACTTTGGTGAATTCAACTTGTTCGGGTCAAGTTTGATTTCTGATCAATCGCGACTCATTGATGTTCGAGATGTGAGTGATCGAGTTTCAAAAGTTGCGCCCTTCTTGCATCTAGATGCAGATCCATATCCAGTTGTTGACGGCGGAAAAGTTCTTTGGGTCATTGATGCATTCACGACGACTTCGCGTTACCCATATGCGCAAGAAGCCAATACCGACAACTTGACTGCTGGTTCTGGCCTCAGGCACAGCTTCAATTACGTGCGCAATAGTGTGAAAGCAGTAGTTGATGCCTATGACGGCTCGGTTGTTTTGTATGTTGTCGATCCGACCGATCCCATCGTTCGGGCGTGGTCAAAAGCATTCCCAGGTCTCTTCACCTCGGCCGATCAAGTTCCAGCTAGTTTGCGCGAACACTTCCGTTACCCCGAAGATCTTTTCCGAGTACAGACAAATCTGTATGGTCGTTACCAGTTCACTGATACCGATGAGTTCTTTAACCGCGACTCGGCTTGGAGCGTTGCTCAGGCAGCTCAACGCCAGCCCGAACTCACAGTGACGACAGCCGGTGATGTTGCCATTACTACGGGTGCAACTTCACAAGCCGACACCGGCAACGTGGCCGATGCGAACGTCGCACGTTTTGAGCCTTACTACACCTTGTTCCATAGCCCCGACACGGTTGAGTCAACGGTTGCACCGACATTCTCACTCATTCGTCCGTTCGTGCCGTTCTCATCTGATGACACTCGAAAAGAACTACGTGCATTCATGGTGGTCTC
>JBEDJE010000020.1:0-8509 GCA_041172985.1 Actinomycetota bacterium | reverse complement strand
CGTCAATCAATGCGTGCTCAAGGCGTTGATGTCGCTCTATTGTCGCTTGGGCTTGATATGCCGTATCTCACGGGCTACAACGCGATGCCACTTGAACGTTTGACAATGCTCGTCTTGCCCGCAAATGGTGATGCCACAATTGTTGTTCCAGGACTTGAAGCTCCACGGGTCACTTTGATGCCAGGAGTATTCACCCTGCTGCCTTGGAGCGAGACCGAAGACCCCGTCGCTATTACCGCACGGCTCGTCAAAGAATCAACTCCCGAATCGCGAGTTGTCGCAGTAGGTGACCAGATGTGGGCTCGCTTCTTGGTTGACCTCATGCCGATGCTTCCGTCAACGCAGTATCGGCGTTCGGTCGATGTGATTGGTTCATTGCGCATGCGCAAAGACCAAGCTGAAATTGATGCATTGCGAGCCGCTGGCGCAGCAGTTGATCGTATCGCCGGCGAATTGCAGGCTGGGCGTATTGCGTTAGTTGGTCGCACTGAAGCGCAAGTGTCTGCCGACCTTTCATCACGCATTTTGGCCGAAGGTCATGACGTTGTGAACTTTGCGATCGTTGCCGCTGGCGAAAATGCCGCAAGCCCACACCATCATCCGGGTTCGCGAGTTATTCAGAAGAACGAAATTGTGCTGTGTGATTTTGGTGGCACGATGAATGGTTATTGCAGTGACATCACGCGCTGCGTGTTTACGGGCGAAATTGCATCCGATGTCGCCGAGGCTTATGCGGTGCTATTTGAAGCAGAAGCCGCAGCGGTAAAAGCGGCAACAATCGGAACTCCGTGCGAAGAAGTCGACGCAGTGGCGCGACGCATCATTACTGCTGCGGGCTTTGGCGACTATTTCATTCACCGCACGGGCCACGGCATTGGCCTTGATGCCCACGAAGACCCGTACATCGTCAGCGGAAACTCTCGACCGTTAGAAGCCGGCCACGCTTTCAGTATCGAGCCTGGTATCTACTTGCCAGGTAAGTGGGGAATGCGCCTTGAGGACATTGTCGTGGCAACGATCGATGGACCAGATTCAATGAATCATGTCGACCACAACTTGATTGCGGTCGACGCCTAAAACAAACGCTAAGAGTGAATAGCGCCGTCGGTGTTCTTGAGACTGGTTGCTGAGTGACCAGTTCGGCGAGCAATGATTTCAGCGCAAATCGCAATCGCAGTTTCTTCAGGTGTGCGGCCACCAAGATCGAGTCCGATTGGTGACATCAGGCGACTCAACTGATCGGGTGAATTCACGCCGACTTCGGCGAGTCGTTCAAGTCGTTTGTTATGAGTCTTGCGACTTCCCATCACACCGATGTATCCAACCGATGTTGAAAGAGCACCTTGAACTGCGGGCACATCAAACTTCGGATCGTGAGTCAAGATGCATACCGCATCTCGCGGGCCGAGCGTGCTGCCACGCTTTTCAAACATTGGGGTCGGCCATGTCACCATGACTTCGTCGGCCATGGGGAAGCGACGTTTGGTTGCGAAGATTTCACGAGCATCGCACACGGTCACTCGATAGCCAAGAACTTTGGCGACTCGACCAAGCGCCGCGGTGAAATCAACTGCACCGAATATCCACATTTGTGGAGCAGGGGAGAAGCTTTCAATAAAAACAACGACGGTTGGCGTATCAATGAGGTCTTCGGGAGTTGCTTGACCTTCTGGTCCGTAGTGGCGAACTCCGGTGCGGCCGGCTTCAAGTTCGCCAGCGGTATCGCGGGCGACAACTCGATCGAGTTCGGGGTGTCCGAGTGATCCAGAAGTCGTTTCGACTCCGGCAACTCGAGCGACCAACAACTTTGCACCAGTTCCTGGACCCTCAATAATCGTCGCAAGCGCGACGGGTGTTTCGGTTCTGATGAATTCGGTGAATTGTTGATAGATCGTTGTCGTCATGGCGCGATCACCAATCAAGTTGTTCGATATAGAGGCGAATGATTCCGCCACATGTCAATCCAACGGCAAACGCTTCGTCGTCGCTGTATCCGAACGTGACCATACGGCCAGGGGCATTTTCTCCGATGATGGCGAGGGCCTCGCTGACGACGGCACCTTCAACGCATCCACCGCTCACCGAACCAGCAACTTCGCCGTCTTCGTTGACGGCCATTGCGGCGCCGGGGTCGCGGGGGCCAGAGCCTTCAATCTTGACAACGCGCGCGACCGCAACTTTCTTGCCATCTGAACGCCAGCGGTCAATGTCGTCAAGGATCTCACGCATGATGACCACAGTCTGCCGTGGAAGACGGGGTGTTGCGATGCTGGTTGGCGGTCAGGTGCGTCATAGTCCAATCACCCGCGTGAGTTCTTCCATGGCCTCGATGGAATGACCTTCGACGAAATGGTCAACATGGGGCAGGGCGGCAGCCATGCCTCGAGCAAGTGGGGCGTACCCGGGCGAAACCTTCAATGGATTAACCCAAATCAGGCTGTGGCTGACGCGATGTAGGCGTTGCATCTGCTGAGACAACAATTCGGGGTCGCCGCGATCCCAGCCGTCACTGAGCACCACCACAATGGCTCCCCGAGCCATCCCACGTACACCCCATTCGTCGTTGAAGTTACGTATGCATTCGCCTAAACGTGTTCCGCCACTCCAGTCGACAACGCGGTCGGCGGCAAGTTTGAGGGCTTTGTCGGGATCGCGTGATCCGAGTTCGCGCGTGACGCGTGTGAGGCGTGTGCCGATCGCGAACGCCTCTACTTTTTGCCGGCCAGCAACAGCTGCTTGAACAAATCGCAACAGCGCACGGGCGTAGGGCTCCATTGAGCCGCTGACATCGAGCAACAAGATCAACCTGCGAAGGCGTTCGTCGTTCTCTTGCCAGTGCCGACGAATCGGTTCTCCGCCCGAACGAAGACTTGAACGAACGGTCTGGCGTAGATCGGGCCGTGAACCTTTCGCGGTTGAACGCATACGAAATGAATTTCGCGGCGAGCCGACAAGACGTAACTTGCTCATGAGATCTTGAGCGAGGTGCAACTCGTCGTCAGAATATGTGGCGAAGTCCTTCGTGCGTAACGTTTCAACCGACGAAAATCGGATGGTGATCGATTCGCCATCGTCATCAGCGTCTTGAGAAGAGCCATCATCGGCGCCTTCGGTTTCGTCATCAATTTCAATCGTCAAGCGAATGAGTTGCTCGTCGGGTTCGGCAACGTTAGATACGCGACGCTCCCAGAAAACTGCGAATGCTTTGTTGTACAGAGCGATATCTTCGGGGCGACGCAGCAAAGTTGATCGTCCGGCCCAATAGACGTTGTCGCGGTCGTTGATTCCGACTTTTCCGAGTGCCTCGACAAAGGTCAACACATTTCCGATTGGAGTGGTGATGCCTGCACTTCTCAAGACGCGGCTAAATGCAACGGCAATGCGTTCGGCATGGGCATTGTCTTCGAGTACGTCAGACATTTTGATGCTACTCAGGTGCCAAGCGCGCGCTGAACCGCCGACTTAATGAGATCGGTCATACCGCTTGTTTCGACTCGCTCTTGATCTTCGCGGTATTTGAGCACTGCGCCAAGTGTCGAACGAACGCTGTCCTCATCAAGATTGGCAATACCCAAACTGCCGAGCGCTGTCGCCCAGTCGATGGTCTCGGCAACGCCAGGTGGCTTGTACAGCTGCATGCCACGCATCGCTTCAGTAGCAGCAGCCACTTGTCGCGCCAATGAGATGGCGACTTGAGGAACACGTAAACGGACAATGGCCACTTCACGATCAAACGTTGGGTGCTCAATCCAGTGATACAGGCATCGACGCTTCAGGGCGTCGTGAACATCTCGCGTGCGGTTTGATGTGAGGATCACGATGGGTGGCGTTGGTGCCTTGAAAGTTCCGAGCTCGGGAATCGTGACTTGAAAATCGGACAAGACTTCAAGCAGATACGCCTCGAACTCATCATCGGCACGGTCGATTTCGTCGATCAATAAGACCGGAGGCGCAGGTGCTGGTTCGAGTGCTCGCAACACTGCTCGGCGCAACAAGAAACGCTCTTGGTACAACTCGTTCTCGAGCGCATCGGCGCCACGGTTGGCGGCCTCGCCGCTGGCTTCGGCGGCTCGGAGGTGTAGCAACTGACGCGAGTAGTCCCAGTCGTACACGGCTTGGGTGGCGTCGATGCCTTCATAACACTGCAGGCGAATGAGTTCACCGCCCGTCAATGAGGCCAGTACTTTTGCGAGTTCGGTTTTGCCGACTCCGGCTTCGCCTTCAAGAAGTAGGGGGCGCTTCAGGGTCAAAGCCAAAAAGACTGAGGTTGCCAGGCCCTGATCGGCCAGATAATTGTGGGCGCCGAGGGATCGAGAGACTGCTTCGACAGATGACAGGTCAATGGCTGCTGAGGACACATCTGCAGGTTAGAGGCAAGAAACTAAGCGGGCACGATCGACTGTGGAGATAGCACGAAATTGGTTGGGTGGGTTAGATTTTGACCAGACCCTTTGGGGGTCGAACTCAGGGGGAAACATGTTCGATTTGATTATTCGTAACGGCACCATTGTCGATGGCACTGGCGCCAAGCAATTCGTGGCCGACCTTGCTGTACAGGACGGACGAATCGCCGAGATTGCGACTCGCATCGTGGCTGAGGCTCGTGAAGTCATTGACGCAACTGGTTTCGTCGTGACCCCAGGGTTCGTTGATATTCATACCCACTTTGATGGTCAAGTCACGTGGGATGATCTGCTTGAGCCAACGAGTGGGCATGGCGTGACCACAGTGGTCATGGGTAACTGCGGAGTCGGTTTTGCTCCGGTGCGTCCAGGCAGCGAAGAGTGGCTCGTGCAACTCATGGAAGGTGTTGAAGATATTCCGGGCACCGCACTTCATGAAGGAATTACTTGGGGCTGGGAAACCTTCCCCGAATATCTCGATGTCATTGAAAAGCGCAACTACGCGATTGATATTTCGGCCTATGTTCCACACGCGTCAGTGCGTGCGTATGTCATGGGTGATCGTGGTGCCAAGAATGAACCAGCAACTGCACAAGACATTGCCGAGATGGCACAGATCGTGCGCGAGGCTCGTGAAGCAGGTGCTGTCGGGTTCTCGACGTCTCGTACGTTGAATCACAAAGCGCGCGATGGCGAACCAGTTCCTGGAACATTTGCCGCGCTTGATGAATTGAACGGTATTGCTGACGGGCTCGTCGCTGCGGGTGGCGGTCTATTTGAAGTTGCACCCCAAGGTCTTGAATTTGATCGACCAGTCTTCTTGTCAGAGGTCGAATGGATGGCATCGTTGGCTGAACGCACCGGTCTTCCGGTTTCGTTCGCTATGTTGCAGAACGAACTCAACGCCGATTCATGGCGTGAGGCACTGGAAGTAGTTGATCGGGTCAACGGTCAAGGTGGTCGTATGCATCCACAGATTGCCGCTCGTCCATTCGGAATGATGATCGGTTGGGATGGCTATCACTTCTTCCAGAAGCGCCCGACCTTTATTGCGTTATCTGAAAAGTTGTCTTCTGAAGAATTGCGCCGTGAACTCGCGAAGCCCGAAGTTAAAGCATTGATTCTTTCTGAAGAAGATTCTGCTCCTGATGCATCAAAGCAGTTCGACAGCATTGGCGCCTTCTTGTTGAGCATGCTCGACAAGATGTACTCAATGGGCGACACGCCCGACTACGAACCAGGGCCGCAGCAGTTGGTGACCAACATGGCCGAAGCCGCGGGAGTAGACCCCGTAAGTTTTGCTTATGACCTTTTGAATAAAGACGCAGGTCGTTCATTCTTGATGTTGCCGTTCTTCAACTATGTGGGCGGAACTCAAGATGCGATTTACGAAATGCTCAAGCATCCAGCAACCGTTTCGGGTCTATCCGATGGTGGCGCACATGTGCGAATGATTTGTGATGCATCCATACCGACATACGTGTTGTCGCATTGGGCGCGTGATCGTCATCGTGGGCCAAAACTCACCATCGAAGAGGCAGTCAAGGTTCAGACACTCGATACGGCCAATGTCATGGGCTTCAATGATCGTGGCCAATTGGCTGTTGGCAAAAAGGCCGACATCAACGTCATCGATATGGAGAATTTGGCACTCGGATTCCCGCATGCCGAAGATGATTTGCCCGCTGGTGGTCGTCGTTTGTTGCAAACCGCAACGGGCTACGTCGCAACCATCGTGAATGGTGTCGTGACTCGTCGTCATGGGGCCGATACAGGTGCTCGTCCCGGTCGTTTGGTGCGTTCGCGTTAAGGAGTCACAAGAGGACGGAGGAGCGCGATCGAACTTTGCAGATCGCTTGGTCCCTCTGGCAACTCATGGCAACTGAACCATCGGGCGCCTTCAACTTTTGATAGTGGTGCGTCCATGTCGGCGACATACAGCCAACCGATATTCCAGTGACGATGTGGTCGTTCTCCGTCGCGATCGGTGATGTGCACAAACGCTGGCCCATCAAGGACTGCCCTGACATCAAATTGCGTGAGACCGGTCTCTTCTTCGAGTTCGCGCAACCCACCGATACGACTTGTTTCATGTTGTTCAATATGTCCGCCAGGAGTCGACCATTTCAGGGCCTTATGTTGAACGAGCAATGTGAAGTTGGCATCTGGTGAAAAGATCCAAGTCGTTGCGCATACGTGACCAGTCGTGATTGATGTGTCGTCGCTCAGACCCTGCAGTAGTTGTGCTGAGTATTCGTTTCTGACATGTAATTGTTCGAGTTCTTGAACAATTGTTGGCCATGAACCGGGAATATCAATGGTGGGGTGGGGGAAACCCATCGCGAAGAATCAGCGACCTTGAATGAAAGCCATGACTTCAGCACGTGCAGATGAATCGGTGCGATAAATCCCGCGAGCTGCAGTGGTCACTGTTTTGGTGCCGGGTTTACGAACACCACGAATTGACATGCAACTGTGTTCGGCTTCGATAACGACTAAAACGCCAACGGGTTCAAGCATTGACTGCATGGCGTCGGCCACTTGGCTGGTGAGTCGTTCTTGAACTTGCAAACGACGCGAGTAACCCTCGACTAAGCGTGCCAACTTTGACAGACCAGTGAAACGGCCAGTTGAACCCGGCAAGTAAGCAATGTGGGCGGTGCCATTGAAAGGCAACATGTGATGTTCGCAGACTGAGGTGAAGGGAATGTCGCGGACGAGAACCATTTCATCGTGTTCAATGTCAAAAGTTTTTGACAGGTGATGATCGGGGTCATTGTTGGTGCCCGACAAAACTTCGGCCCACATGCGAGCGACGCGACCCGGAGTCTCGAGCAATCCATCACGTGAGGGGTCTGGGTCTTCGCCAATCGCTTCAAGGAGTTCGCGGACGGCACGTTCGGCACGGGCATGATCAACATTGCGTTCGGCCGTATATGTGATTTCGGCGTCGATTGTTTTGTCGGTAGACATAGGGCAAACGCTATCGGCGGGCTCAGCCTCCAAAGCCACCTGAACGAAATAGGTCAGCGAACAGGGCTTCTTCGCGGGCGCGAGCCTCTTGTGTGCGGGTGCCTCGCCCAGCCACCATGAGTTGCTTGATGACACGGGTCGAGTACGCCGACTTGCTGGCAATGGTCGTGGCAAGTTCACGAGATTGCGAAAGTGCCTCACCTGCTGGTGTCGTGCGAAGCGCGAGACCAATCGCAACGGCCTCGGTCGCTTCAACCCAGCGGGCTGTGAGCAATAGTTCGGCGGCACGCTGCCAACCAACGCGATCGGCGAAGAGAACACTGCTTGCGGCTTCGGGGGGTACGCCAAGTTCGCTAAAGGGCACGCGCATGCGGGCAGTTTCATCGATGAGCACGATGTCACAAAATGGAAGCAGCGTCATGCCGATGCCAACGGCGACTCCGTTAACTGCGGCAATGAGTGGCTTGGAGAAAACTTCTAGTGCATCAAGCAGCACGGTGAATCCGCCGGCTTTGGAAGTCGTCGGAGCGCCACTTGCTACTCCAGATGCAAGTTCCATCATTTCTTTGAGGTCTTGTCCCGAACTAAACGCAGCGCCAGCCCCGGTGAGCACAACGACGCGGACTTCGTCGTTCGTATCGGCATTCTTGAGTGCATCGGCGAGCAATTCATATTGCTCGCGAGTAAAAGCATTTTTGCGCTCGGGGCGATTCATGGTGATGACGGCAACGCCATCATTGATTTCGAGCTCGACACTCATGCGTGTTGACTGCTGACAGAAAGAACTTCGCCGGTCATATAGCTCGAGTAATCACTCGCGAGAAAAACAATCACGTTGGCGATTTCCCAAGGTTCGGCAAATCGACCAAAGGCTTCGCGTTGCGTGAGTTCGGCTAACAATTCATCGCTCGTGACTTTTGCCAAGTTGGCATGCATGGCGATACTGGGAGAAACCGCATTGATACGTACTCCGCGCGGACCAGCTTCAATCGCCGCGCAACGAGTTAATGCCATGACGCCAGCTTTGGCGGCGGCATAGTGCGCTTGGCCTTCTTGCGCTCTCCAGCCGAGAACGCTTGCATTATTGACAATGACACCAGTGCCACGCGGGTACATGTGGTTGAGTGCAGCGC
>JBEDJE010000019.1:0-7432 GCA_041172985.1 Actinomycetota bacterium | reverse complement strand
ATGACGACGCGAACTTGGTTGGTATTGCCAAGCGCATAAGTTGGATCGTTGCCGAACTGAGTGGTCATCGCAACGATGATGTCCTCGTCGTCTTCAATGGTGTTATCGACGAAAGCCTGCGAGGTGAACGAAGTTGTTAACTCACCTGCCTTGATCGTTGCACTCCCCAAAATGGTGTCGTAATCGTCGTCATTGGCCGGATCATCACCAGCAGTAGCGCTTCCAGTGGTATTGAGTGCAATCGTCAAATCTGATGTTGGCGCGATATCGGCAGTAATCGTAAACGTCACCGACTCGCCTTCGTTAAGGCTGGACTTGTTAGACGCGATATTTAGAGTGGGCTTAACTACCGTCGGTCGAAGACTTGAACCACTTGAAGTTGGAACAGCCTGAGTCACAATAAATGCAGCGGTGTTTTCGCGACCCACTGAATATGCGGCTCCGTTCGGTGACAACGACGCGGTAATCGTCTCGTCGCTTTCGTTGCTTGAGCCGCTGTACTGCCTATCAAACTGCCATTTTGCTAAAGCTGTCCGGGTGTCTTCAGTAAATAGCGTGTCAATATCACGGATCTTGTAGCCACTGTCATTGAGAATTGTTTCTAATTGTTTGACATCGGGTCCAACACTTCCCACGGTCAGTTCGCGATAGAAGGAAAACTCACCCGGCACCGCGACAGCGGTTCGCCCATCAAGGGCGAAAACACCATCGCCAATTTCAACGGTGTCGCCGTCTTCGACATTGATCTGGCTGACCTTGCCGTCGACCGCGGAGTTGATCTTTTTCGTTTCATCTCGGCGTACTTCACCTGAAACTGTGAGCACGTCAGAGAGATCACGTCGTTCAACGGCACGCGGAGTAATGAGAAGCGTGTTGTTAGTCGATTCGCCTCCAGACTGGCGGCCGATCAACACGGCTGCTCCGATCACGGCGATAACGCCGGTCGCTAAAGCTATTTTCTTGATGGTAGACATTTAAGCTCCGTTTTCAATGGCATCGTTGATGCCAGTTTCGGTGAGACATGAATCTAAATCTCGTTGATTGAGATCGCCGTCGGCACTTTGAAAAGTTGTGGGGTTGATCAAACCTGAAGAATCAATTGCTGTATCAATCTTCCAACCCTTTTTCTTGAGGCAGTCAGATAGCAAGACAAAAGCCTCGTTGCGAGTCTTGATGTCATCAGGGCTCAAATTGGCGCGAGTTGTTGAGACCTCGTTGAGGATGTTCACAATGTCGCTACGTGCTGCGCATTTCTGAATGACTTCTAGATACGCGGGGTCTTGGTAAGCCGGGTTATTCGGATCCTGTAAGTCGCCCCGGATTGTCTCGCCTGAATCCTTGATGCATCCCGAGAATTTTGAAAACGCGTCAAAAAGTTTCAGTTCTGGCGGACGGTCATCTTTGTTCAACGGAATTGTGTCAGTGGCCGATGCATCATCGCCGGGTGCAATCGAATCACCAGTTGTTCCTGAACTGTTTGAGTCGGCACCAACAGGCACCAAAGTTGACCTCATGGCGGTGACTTCTTCAGGTGTCATCACTTGAATCGCATCGACATCGCGAATAACCGTGGTTGTTTGGCTCGATGAACCGCACGAGGACAACAACAAAAGACTCGCACCAAATCCAAATAGGACCGAAGAACCCCCGTTCAACCTCACAACCAGAGACTACGGGTTGTGCCAGCGTGAGACCTTATTGTTCGGCAGATTTACTCTTCAGATGCAGATTCTTGATGGTCCTGGTGGAGGTGTTCGTGGCCGTGGCCGTATCCAGGATCACTTGGCCAGTTGGGTTGCAGTAGGTGCCATTGCTCGGGTGCACGTTGAATCAACTTCTCGAGTTCGTATGCCAGATCTTGCGTGATGCGTTGTACATCTGCACGTAGTTTTCCCTGACGTTCACAATTCATCGGTGCACCAATAACACCGTGATGACCTACTCCACGGTCAGTGAAATAAGCGGCAGTAGGTAACAAGGCTGCGCCAGTTCTCAGAGCCAGGGTCGCGGGGCCGGCTGGCAAAGTTGTCTTCTCACCGAAAAACTCAACCTCAATACCGCCGCCAGTGATATCGCGGTCGCTTAAGAGACAGAGCACTTCGTTGTTGCGTAGTGCTTTCAGTACTGCGGGCCCGGCTTCAGGACCAAGCGGAATGACCGTCATACCAAACTTGCGTCGTAAGTCGGCAAACCATTCAAAAAGCTCTGGAGGTTCGATTGGTTCAACCACTACGGTCATCTTGTTGCCGAGATCGGCGGCCCAACGTCCGGCCCACTCCCAACCACCGAGGTGAGGCAGTGCGAGTATCACGCCGTTGCCACGTTCAAGAGCTGGCAACAAGTTTTCGTGGTAGCCCTCGACGGTCATTGATGCGGCTACTTGTTCGGTACTTAGGGCCGGAAGTCGAAAGCTCTCGAGGTAATAACGCGCGTAACTATCGAAGACTTGTTGGGTCAGACGACGGATTTCAGTTGACGATGCCTGTGGACGAACGCGTCGCATATGCCGCTCAACCATTTTGCGCTTGTCTCGCATGCCGATCGATGTTGGAAGGCCGATGAGAGAGCCGACAGTTCCGGAAAGAAAACCAGGAATGCCCTTTGATAGCAGTGATCCCAGTTTGTAGGTGCCGACGATCAGAGAATCAGTGATTTCTTGTCGAGCATCGTGAGCCATGGATATCGGCAGTTGAAACGATAGTTAAGGGCGACGCGTCGTTGGTCGAGCACGACGTGATTGAAGTGCTGAGCGACGGCTCTGGCGACGTGAACGGCGTAGTTCAATTTTTGCTGCAGTGACAGGAGCGACCGCGGCTTGCTGCCAAACCTTTACAAAGCGTTGCACTGCCGTGATTGTGGTCAACACCAACATGATCCACATGATCGGAATCAACAATGGTGGGAACAACAATCCGAGACACAAACAGATAATTCGCTCGGCGCGCTCCATCAACCCGCCTTTAGCGGAGAGTCCCAAAGATTCTGCTTTAGCGCGCTCATACGAAATAACTGAACTCATACCCGAAACCGCAAAAGGCAATATTGCCAAGTGAGGCGATTCGTGAGAAATGAAATACCACGCAACTCCACCAAGCAGCAAAGCATCAGTGACGCGGTCGACGACCGAATCGAAAAATGCGCCGCGCTGACTAGATGTATTTGACGCTTTAGCCAATGCCCCGTCGAGTAAGTCGGGCAATGCTGCGAGAATCACGAGCAGTAAACCAAGTGAAAGATACCCAGCGCCGATTGCAACGGCAGCACCACAGGCAATGAGCATGCCAGCGATCGTTAAATGATCAGGAGTCATTTTTGTCCGACGTAGAGAGTCGCCGAGAGGTTTGACCGCTCGGTCAACTGAAGTACGGAAATGGCCGTCAAACATGTTCTGAGTCTACGAAAAATGTTGACTCAAGTGAGTCATGCACGATGAAACGACCGATTAAGACCAATCTTCGAGGTTTTCTTGCGACAAATGCTCAACAACCTTGCCATTAACAGCGTCAACTAAGACCAAACCACGACGACTCGGCGGATCTTCGTTTGAATAACAAAGAACTCGCCAAGTTGGACGACTTCGAAATCCGCGCCAGACCTGTTGCGCAGAAGCGTGTCCCACCGGGAAACCTACAGCTGTTCCAGCTGCTTCTAGGGCTTCTTGTTCATCGATGGTCATTCGCCAACCTGATGTGAGGCAGAGCAGACCAAAAAGAGCAAGCACTACCCCGCCAGCCAGTAAACCTGTATTGACATACGGACCATCACTACCGATGATCGTGGCCAAAGCAATGACGAGAACGCCGCCACCTAAGTAGATGTACCCAGGAATGCGACGACGGCTGTTATCAGGAAATTTGTAGACACCCACATGTTCGGCGGCGTTGAGGTCTGACGGTAACTGGTCGCGAAAGTCATTGGCGTCTTTCGGCGCATCCGTTGTGATTTGGTTGTCATTCATAAGTCAGCTTCTCCAGTAGTTGATCAATAATCAATTAATAATCATTTAGAACTGTACGAGACAGATCAGCTCGTCGTCCACGCATGACGGATTCGTGCGGCAGTTTCAATGAGCGGTTCTGAAATTGTTTTAGCGTTGGCGACTGTTGTCATGAAATTAGCGTCGCCGCGCCAACGAGGCACGATGTGGACATGTAAGTGTTCACTGACACTCCCGCCAGCGGCAGGTCCGAGATTGAGACCGACGTTCAAACCATGTGGCTTGTACTCACTCTTCAATACTTCGCTGGCGTGCGTGACGGTGCTCCATAGCTCAAGGCTCTCGTCTGCGGTCAATTCAATCAAACTGGCGATCTGTCGTTTGGGTAGAACCATCAAATGACCAACCGCATATGGGTAGGCATTCAAAATCGCAAACACCAATTCACCGCGATGAACGATGAAGGTTTCATCGTCGGTGAGCCCAGATTCGAGAATTTGAACAAAGATACTGCGACCCTCGGAATGAGATCCCTCGAAAGGCTTCGGCAACGACGACAGGTATTGACTTCTCCAACCAGTCCAGAGAGCGTCAATCACGGTTCAAGCTCATATTCATGGTTCAAGCACATATTCGTGATGGCCTCTCAGATGACTGAGTGGCTGATCTCTTCGGTAACCCGCCTGGAGAATTCAACCACTGCGACTCCACGCTCGACATCTTGACCACGAGCATTGACACCGACTGTGTTCGCAGCCACGTCGTCGTCACCGACGACAAGAACGTATGGGGTCTTTTCCATCTTGGCGGTACGAATGCGCTTGCCGAGTTGATCGTTGGCTTCAACAATTTCTACACGTATTCCGGCTGCGGACAATGTGTCGGCGACAGACTTGGCGTATTCCTCATGTGCTTCAGCGACTGGTAAGACTTTGACCTGTACGGGGCTCAACCAAGTGGGGAAAGCTCCGGCGTAATGTTCAACAAGGACTCCGAAGAATCGCTCTACCGAACCGAATAAGGCGCGGTGCAACATAATTGGGCGCTGGCGTGAGCCATCGGTCGCGACATATTCAAGGTCGAAGCGTTCGGGCAAATTGAAGTCGCATTGAATTGTCGAGAGTTGCCAGGTACGGCCGATCGCATCGCGAATGTGAATATCAATTTTGGGACCGTAGAAAGCTGCGTCGCCTTCTTTGACGCTGTATTCAACGCCATGAGTTTCGAGCGCGGTTGACAAAGCGTTCGTTGCTGATTCCCAAATCTCATCTGACCCGACATACTTCTCGGGATCTTTGGTTGACAAATGGAATGAGAAGTCTTCGAATCCGAAGGCTTTCAATACGCTCATCACAAAATCGAGGAGTGAAATGATCTCGTCTTGGAGTTGATCACGAGTGCAGTAAATGTGGCTGTCGTCTTGAGTGAATCCGCGAATACGCATGAGCCCGTGCAAGGTTCCGGCTCGTTCGTAGCGATAAACGGTGCCGAGCTCAAAGAGACGTAAAGGAAGTTCGCGATAACTGCGCTGGCGTCCGCGGAAAATCAAACAATGCATCGGACAGTTCATGGGCTTTGGGTAATACGTTCCGTTATCCATCTCCATGGGCGGGTACATGCCGTCGGCGTAAAAATCAAGGTGACCCGAAGTCTGGAACAACGTCGCGTTTGAGAGATGCGGAGTGAAAACGAACTGGTAGCCGCCGCTTTGGTGGCGTGCTCGGCTGTAATCCTCCATCAATTTGCGCACGATGGCACCCTTGGGATGCCACACCGCAAGTCCTCCGCCGAGTTCGGTTGGGAATGAGAGCAAGTCAAGTTCAACAGCTAGGCGACGGTGGTCGCGTCGTTCGGCTTCTTCAAGGCGATGTAAATGTTCTTCGAGAGCCGTCTTGCTTTCCCAGGCTGTGCCATAAATGCGTTGAAGAACTGGCCCCTTCTCATTGCCACGCCAATATGCCGAAGAAACCTTTTGCAGTTTGAAATGGCCAAGTCGACCAGTGCTCGGAACGTGAGGTCCGAGGCATAGGTCAACGAACTCATCAGTGTTGCGATAGATGCTCACAGAATCGCCGGAGCCACCGACTTCTGCGCTGTCGGTGCCATCAGCCGCGCCGCCGGTGACGCGTTCGATGATTTCGCATTTATACGGTTGTTCACTAAAGAGTTTGAGCGCTTCAGTTACAGAAATCTCGGCACGAACAAATGGTTGGTTGGCAGTGATGACTTTGCGCATCTCGGCTTCGACATTGGCCAAGTTGTCCTCGGTGAACACTCGGCCGCCGAGATCAAAGTCGTAATAGAAACCGTTTTCAATTGCCGGACCGATGGTGTATTTAGCTCCGGGGTACAAATTCAGGACTGCTTGCGCCATGACATGGGCTGTTGAATGTCGCAACACATGGCGGCCACGGTCGGAGTCGATAGTGATGATTTCGACTGAGTCGCCTTGAGAGAGATTGACTGAGAGATCGACTTGCTGGCCGTTGACGACCCCAGCAATGGCTGCTTTACCCAGGTTGCGGCTGATGGATGTGGCCAAGGACAACACGGTGGAATCGGCGGCAACTTCACGTGCTGATCCGTCAGGGAGGGTGATTGTTATCTCGGCCATTCTTGACAGTTTACGCCTATCCCCCGTTGCTCACTCTGGGATTTGACCAGATAGCCATGCGAGACGCCGATGCTTGATCGCGAGACTAGATAGCGATACCCAACAAATTGGCAGCGGCTTGGGCCGAAAAACCCTGACTCACGGCGCGATCAATGGCAACCATGGCTGACGGAGTATCCAAGTCATTGTCTAAGTGGTCTCGTACTTCGTTCAAGAGGACGTCTGATTCTGGTGATGTGATGCTGTTCGCCCAAAGGTTCATTCGTTCGAGAGCGGTCGGCATTTGATCATTCGTCCATGCCCATTCAAAGCGGTAATGGTGATTCATAATCGCCATTCGAATCGCGCGCGGATCCCACTGCTTTCGTAGAGCATCGACGAAGACCAGATTGCCGAGCGATTTTGACATCTTGGCGCCATCCATAAAGACCATGGCGACGTGCATCCAATGCTTGACGAAAGGAGCGCCAGTCGCGGCTTCGCTTTGAGCGCGTTCGCATTCGTGATGCGGGAAAATCAGGTCGCTGCCGCCACCGTGTAAATCAATGGTTTCGCCAAGTTCACGAAGGGCCAAGGCGCTGCACTCGATATGCCAACCTGGCCGACCTGCTCCCCATACTGCTTCCCATGACGGCTCGTCTGAAGCTGATGGGTGCCACAGCACGAAGTCAAGTGGATCGCGCTTATTGGGATTGTCAACGTCTCCGCCGCGTTCGCGTGCGAACTCAATCATCTGTTCACGGCTGTAGTGGCTGACGCTTCCGAATGAATCAAATTTGCTGACGTCGAAATACACCGAACCGCCAGAGACGTAGGCGAATCCGCGTTCTAAGACCATGCCGATGAAACCGCGAATATCGGGAATTGCCGACGATGCACGA
>JBEDJE010000018.1:0-9283 GCA_041172985.1 Actinomycetota bacterium | reverse complement strand
GGCCACTTCAACATCAACTTCACAGCAAGTTCGGTCCAAGGTTGACATCCGTGTCGAGTGACAATTTTCAATTCGGGAAAGTCGTAACACACGATGTCAAGTAGTTCAACGTGTTGACACATACTCGGCACGCGCGGACCAGGAATGCCGGCGCAAATAAAGATCGGAATTCCGAGCTCAGCACATACCGAGTAAATCGGATACCAACGGGCGTGATCAATCGGTACTTGCGGGGTGCAACCGGCAGGAAATGTGCCAACAGCTTTCAAACCAAATTCTTCATAGAGCCGACGGATCTTGCGAACTTCATCAACACCGTTATTGGCATCAGCACTACATGAGGCAATGAAGCGCTCGGGGAATTGTTGCATCGCTCGAATTCCCGGTTCGCCTTCAATCCCAATCATTGAGCGCTCAATACCGAAGTGATCCATCGTGTTGATTGCAACTTCAACCGGATCAATATCTTCAGTCAGCGCGCTTGGAACATTTTGCTTGAAGAGATATTCCACAGGGAACATGGTCTCTTTACTTTCCTTGTCACGAATATTGCCGCGGAAGAATTCGTACAAGCGACGTGGGTCGGGATCGGGGAATCCCATCATTGTTTCAATGATTCCCAGACCGCCTAACCCAACTGCGGGCATCGTTGATTCGTGAGATGCCGCATTTTGTACAGCCATCTCAGAGTCCCAAGAAATCGATGACGTTGTGGCGCATGATCTTTTCAATGTCAGTTGCGCTGAATCCGTGGAGATCGTCAATGAAGGCTGTTGGAATTTCTAATCCTTCGGCATGTGGGTAATCGCTACCGAACATCAATCGCTCAACACCGATGGTTTCAGCCAACAGATGAATGTCGTCTTCATAGAAAGGCGCGACCCACACATGCTCACAGAAATCTTCAACTGGGTCTTTGCCAAACATGAATGGTTGCTGGGCATAGGCCTTCTTGAACTTCTTGATGAGATTCGGTACCCAGTCGGCGCCTGCTTCGATTGAAGACACGCGCAACTTGGGGTGTCGGGTGAAGACTCCATGGCTCACCAAAACAGCAAACATGTCAAAGGGTGCTCGGTCGCTTGTCATGACCCGCATCGGCGACGAGCGGAACGCTTCAAACTCGCCAAAGGGTTCCCAGTCATCGATGTACTTGCCGTATCCAGCGTCTCCTGAATGGAAGGCCACCGACACATTGGCTTCAGCCAGACGAGCCCAAAATGGATCGAAGATCTTGTCACCGGGGGAGCGGGTTCCACCACTCGGGTCAATAGCCGGCGAGGTTCGCATCACGACGACCTTGACTCCATTGGCGATAGCCCAATCGGCTTCTTTCACTGCCCACTCAGGATCGGCCAAGGTGATGTAGGGCGCTGCGTACACCATGTCTTGATACGCGAAGCCCCAATCGTCAAGCAACCAGCGATTGAACGCCGAGAACGCTGCGCACAGCGCAGGCACGTCATCTCGCAATGACTCTTCCATACCGACAGCCAATGTGGGAAAGAACATTGCTCCGTCCAGACCTTGCTGCTTCATCAAGGCGATTCGAGCATCACGATTGCGATAGGCCGGACTGATCGGATCGAGTTCGCCGAAAAGAGTGCGCATATCGCCACCAGAAACCTTGCCCCGAAAATAAGCGTCAAGTGCACCTGGTTTTGAGACTGGGTTAAACGTGGGATTCGGGATAAAACGATTGACTCGACCGCCGACCAGCAGTCGCTTCTTCCCATCAATCTCGGCCCACTGCATACAACGCTTGGCCATGTCGCGCGTCATGTGGCGCGTAAAGGCATCTTCGGCTTCGTAATAGTGATTGTCCGCATCGAAAGCTGCGAACCCAAGTTCTACTCGATGATTTGATTCAACTTCTGTAAGTGCCACCACGGTCTCCTGACGTATCACGAATAGGTTTTCCCCGCTCAGAACCGTAGTCCAGCACCCCAGACGACTCCTACCTCTACCTGTGACTAAATCATGTGACTAATTCACATCACTGAACCACTACCGTTGCCCTGATGTGCGGACGTTTCACCTCGTTAACACCTCCCGAGGAACTCGCCGCAATTTTCTCCACAGTGGCACCGAACCCGCAGTTGTTTGACGAGTTCCAGCCCAATTTCAATGTTCCACCCACGACGCGTATCACTGCAGTTGCGCAAGATGCCCAGGGCGTCCGCAAACTTGGTCGCTTTCAGTGGGGTCTTGTTCCCAATTGGGCCCAAGACGCGTCGGGGAGCGCTCGATGCATCAATGCTCGCAGTGAGACGGTTCTTGAAAAGCCATCGTTTAGGTCGAGCGTTCCCAGCAAACGTTGCATTATCCCGATGGATGGTTTTTATGAGTGGCAAACGATCGGCGTCACTGCATCGTCGCCACCCAAACCCAAACAACCCGTGTACGTCACTCGGCAAGATGGTCAACCGTTGGCTGTGGCAGGACTTTGGGCTTCGTGGCGCGATCGCAGCATGGGCGACGACGCCCCGTGGTTACATTCGTGCTGCGTCATCACGACTCAGGCCAATGACACGATGTCGCCAATCCATGACCGCATGCCCGTCATTCTCGAAGCAGAGGATTGGGACGAATGGTTAAACGTTGGTGCTGGCTCACATACTGCGACACCGATACAACGGATCACTGAACTCATGATTCCTGCTGATCCCTCCATCTTGATCCCACATTGGGTCAGCACTGCGGTGAACTCGGTCCGCAACAATCATGCCGAACTCGTAACGCCAATTCAGATGCCGTCCTGATGAGCCACGAATTCATTCACACAACGTGTTGATGCCCAGCAGACCGTAACGCCACACGAATTTTCTCTGCCGAATCTTCGAGTGCATCACGGTCAATACTCATCGCGGCGTTAGCAAATGAAAGTTGCGACATGTCCATCGTCGGGATCACGTGAATATGAGTATGCGGTACTTCATAACCGGCGATAATCACGCCGACGCGATCGCATCCGAATGCCTCGCGTTGTGCAACACCAATGATGCGAGTCACTGCAAACAGATGATCGGCGAGTTCAGGGCTGGCATCGACCCAGTGATCGACCTCTTCGCGAGGCACAACAAGTGCATGTCCATAAGCCATGGGATTGATCGACATGAAGACGACGCATTGATGATCCTTCCAGACAAAAGTCCCAGGAATCTGACCATCAATAATGCGCGTGAATATTGTGGGCATTACACCCAACCTCCAGAAACTGGAAAAACATCGCCAATGCAATACGACGATTCGGGACCGGCCAAGAAACGCACAACTTGCGCGAGTTCTTCTGCTCGTGCCAATCGTCCAATGGGTGTCTGCATGCGAATACCCATGCGCGTCATTTCATCAAAAGCATCAAGCAGGGGAGTGTCTACCCATCCGGGACACACAGCATTCACGCGAATACCAAACGGCGCTACTTCTTGAGCGGTTGACTTCGTGAAGGCAATGATGCCGGCCTTGGCTGCGCTGTAATGTGGCGCACCCGCAGCCGGGCGCAATCCCATGATCGACGAAATATTGACAATGGAACCCGATCGTTGTGGGGTCATGTGTCGAAGTGCCGCGCGGGTTCCGTAGAAAGTTCCGTACAAGTGAATCTTGATCATGCGATCCCATTGTTCGTCACTCAAGTCGACGGTGTAATTACCAGGCTCTAGTTCGTCGTAACGGCCCTCCATACGCTTCATCTGGTTGGCCATGTTGATGTCGGTCTTCAACTCATTACGTGGTGGAGCAATGCCGGCATTGTTGATGAGCACATCGATACGACCGTGGTGAGCCACGATGCGGTCGATCGCGGCATCAAATGACTTCGAGTCAGCAACATCGAAAATTGCCGCCTCACCCGAGACCTCATCGGCGACCGAACCCGCGGCTGCTTCATTCACGTCGTTCACCACCACATGAGCACCATCGGCAGCTAAACGTCGCGAAAATGCAGCCCCCATACCCGAGCCGCCACCCGTCACGACAACGATTTTTCCTTCGAGAGTTCCTACGTCCATACGGCGACACTATTTCACAACCGCGCCCACTCGAGACACGAGACAGGACAGCCGCACTTCCATAAGAACTAGTGTGATGGCAATGCAGAAGCCTTCAGAGCCCGACCCCAATCTGTCCGAGAGCTCAATCACTGCTCTCACTGGTCAGCGCGAATGGGGAATATGGACCTGGCCAAACCTCATTACCTTGATTCGCCTTGGCTGTCTTCCAATCTTTTTGTGGCTCCTTCTCGGTCGCGACGATCGAGCAGCAGCGGCGTGGATCCTGCTCGGCCTGGGAGCCACCGATTGGGTTGATGGGTGGGTAGCCCGCCGATTCAATCAAGTCAGCGAATTTGGCAAGATGTTTGATCCCACTGCTGACCGTTTGCTCTTCATTGTCGGGTTGGTTGCCATCATGATTGATGGTTCGGCTCCGCTGTGGTTCTGCCTATTGGTGATCGCCCGCGAGGTGTTGTTTGGTGGAACAGTGGCCATCCTCACTCTTTTCTTCAAAATGGAGCGCTTTGACGTGACATACCTTGGGAAGTGGGCCACCTTTCTTCTCATGGGCGTTTTCCCGGCCTTTGTCATGAGCGCCAGCGAGATCCGCTTCCACGAGTTTTTTGGGGCAGCAGCATGGATCGCTGGACCGATTGGATTGGCTTTGAGTTACTACACGGCGTGGCTCTATGTCCCGACAATCCGGGCCAGCCTCAAAAACAATCGCTGAGAATTTTGCGGGGCGATCACCTCTAGAATGCCCGTATGAATGTGCCTGGCGACCTGATGTATTCCAAAGACCATGAGTGGGTGCAACTCACAGGGACAGTCGCACGAATCGGAATTACCGACTTTGCCCAAGACGCTTTGGGCGATGTTGTTTTCGTTCAGGCGCCAACAGTCGGAGCCAATGTCAATTCGGGTGACTCCATCAGCGAGGTCGAGTCAACCAAATCAGTTTCAGATATTTATGCACCAATTACCGGAGTTGTCAGCAAGGCGAATGAAGCACTTGATGCCGACCCCAGTCTGATTAACTCCGATCCATACGGCAATGGCTGGATTTGTGAGATTGAAGTGGCGAGCAATGTCGACTCATCACACCTGTTAACTGCTTCTGAGTACTCAGAATTTGTGGCAGGCTGACGACATGCCGGTTTTCTGTCAAAAGTGTGGTCATCGCAATGCGAGCGATTCGTTCTTTTGTAGCTCATGCGGATCAACACTTGAGGTTGACGGCGACAAGACTGTCGTGATCGCCAAAGTTGATCAGTTGCAAGACGCTCTCGGTCCGCAAGATAATGCTTCGATCGATCTGCGAACACTCCCACAGAGTTCAGCAACCTTGATGGTCCGATCTGGCCCACAAGCCGGCGAGCGATTTGTTCTCACCACCTCAATGACCCACCTCGGTCGTCATCCCGATAGCGAAATCTCACTGGACGACATTTCGGTGTCACGACGTCACGCCGAGATTGAACGGCAAGGTCAAGAATATGTTTTGCGAGATTCTGGTTCACTCAATGGCACCTACGTCAATCAACAACGAGTTGACTCAGTTGTTTTACAACAAGGTGACGAAATTTTAGTGGGTCGTTTTCGGTTGATCTTTTTGGGACCGGTCGACCCATCGTGACTCAACGGACTTCTGCTGAACGTCCCTACCTGTCAATTGGCGAGGTACTCGGACTGCTTCTTGAGGAGTTTCCCGAAATCACAATTTCCAAAATACGATTCCTTGAAAGCCAAGGATTGATTGTTCCCGAACGAACTGCATCTGGGTATCGCAAGTTTTACGACGATGATGTCGAACGATTGCGTTACATTTTGACCGAGCAAAAAGACAAGTTCCTTCCGTTGCGCGTCATCAAGGATCGTCTCGATACACCTCCAACTGGCACCGAACGTCCCGAACCACGTGGCATAAAAAATGTTCTCTCGGCCAGCGAAGTTGCCGCACGTGACGACGAACCTGAAGAAGAATCCGAAGACGAATCCGAAGAAGTTGCAGCAGACGACGCTCCTGTAACCAAGACGCATCCCGCATCGCGCGTCCCTAAGGCTGTTCCCCCAACAACCGAACGTTCAAACCAATCGGCCAATCGCCGTCCAGCATTGCCCGATCCATCTGATGCAGTCGGTCGGCCTGCAACATATAGTCGCGCCGAACTTCTAGAACTTTCCGGTCTCGATGAAGGCACCTTGAAAGATCTTGAATCTTTCCATCTGGTGGCTGCGCGGCAAGTTGGTCTGCAAAGTCTCTTTGACGAGCACGATCTAGCCGTGGCTGAAGTCGCTCGTGGTTTTGCTGAAGCTGGTTTCGACGTGCGTCATTTGAAGTCGTGGAAGATCTCAGCCGAACGCGAAGCTGGCTTGTTTGAACAGCGCGTCTTGCCGGTTCTACGCCGTCGTTCACCCGAGTCGCGTCAAGAATCCAACGATCTTTTGGACGATCTCAGCGACCTCGGAAGTCGACTGCGAGCAATTTTGATTGCCCGAGCCGTCGCTCCACTCCGCGATTCTCGCTAATCCGAATTCACAGGATCTCTCTGGGGGAGTACGCTCGCCCTATGGCCTCAACCGATCTTGCCCCCATGGAACTCGTCGGTGTTCGACGCGATATCGCCGGCAACATTCCTGTCTTATTTCTCCGTGAACGTAACGGCGAACGTCGACTGTTGCCGATCTACATCGGCCAGCCCGAAGGCGCAAGTATTCAATGGGCCTTAGATGGGCGCGAAACCACTCGTCCGCTCTCACACGATCTCATTGTCAATCTTCTCGGAGCTCTCGGAGCAGTTTTGGACAAAGTGGTCATCACCGAAGTCAACGAAGGAATTTTCTTCGCCGAGCTACATTTGCAATCGCGCACTGGGGTCGTCGTCGTTTCAAGTCGACCATCTGATGCCATCGCAGTTGCAGTCCGCGCTGGATGCTCGATTTATTGCGAAGGTGATGTTTTAGATATTGCGGGCAAGATCGTGCCGATGGGCGATGAGTTCGACGACGCGGACGATCTTGATGAATCAGATGAACTTGAGGACAGCCTTGCTACCGATGACCTCGTTGATGAGTTCCGGGACTTCATTGACAGCATCAACCCCGAGGATTTCCAGCCCTAAGCAGGAAAGACGTCAATTCCAGGGGTAGGCATCGAGCCGACGTTGATGGTTGGCAATCTGCGCCGTACCCTGCGGTTTATGAACGCACAGGTCTCAACCTTTAGTGGAACCCAAGCCTGTGACATCGTCGGTATTACATATCGGCAACTTGATTATTGGGCCCGCACCCAATTAGTGCGTCCAGCAATCCATGAAGCAACGGGAAGCGGAAGTCGTCGTCACTACAGCTATCGCAACTTGCTCGAATTGCGCGTGGTGAAGAGTTTGCTTGATGCCTATCGCAACTTGCTCGAATTGCGCGTGGTGAAGAGTTTGCTTGATGCCGGCATCAAGCTTGGATCAGTGCGTGAAGTTTTCAATTACCTTGGAGAAAACGAACAAGCCGATATCACGTCGGCTCATCTTGTGATCAGCGGCTCTTCGGTCGTGCTGTGCTCAGGTGAGGATCTCATTGACGTTGTACGACGCGGTCAAGGAGTCCTCAATCTCTTGCCACTAGCTCAGGTCAAAGATCAAATTGACGGTCAACTGATTGCCTTGTATCCACAACTGATTGTTCCTACGGAAATTCGTAAGATTGGTTGATGTTGAAATATTCTCCACTCGACGCCGAACATCGAGCCATAGATGCTCGAATGACTCCTTTTGGTGGTTGGGATATGCCGTTGCAATATGCCGGCGGAACGCTGTCCGAACATTTGGCGTGTCGTCACGACGCAGTGGTCTTTGATGTCTCGCATCTAGGTACAGTTCGCGTTGAGGGCCCCCAAGCCTTTGAACAACTACAGAAGTCACTCACAAACGACCTCAACAAGATTGCTCCCGGTCGGGCGCAGTACACGCACTTACTGGATCCCAAAGATGCTTCAGTGCTCGATGACATCATCATCTGGTGGATCGCCGATCAAGTTTTTGATGTCATGCCCAACGCGTCAAATACCGACGATGTGATTGCCGCAATTGGGGGAGTAGACACAACAGCGACTCGAGCAGTGCTCGCTATCCAAGGACCTCAGGCCCGCGCGAAAGTGGCGACCTTTTTCCCAGAGGCTGCGGCAGTTGGAAAATTCAAAGTTGCCCAATGCACCTGGAATGGAATTGCGTGCATTGTTGCCGGAACTGGATACACCGGCGAACAAGGAATTGAAATTGCCATTCCGAATGCACACGCCGCCGCTTTTTGGCAAGCGCTATTGCAGGCTGGCGTCCAACCTTCCGGGCTAGGCGCACGAGATACTTTGCGCCTTGAAGCTGGACTTCCTTTGCATGGGCACGAACTCGGCCACGGCATTACGACCCTTCAGGCAAATCTTGAATGGGTGGTGTCGTGGACTAAAGGTGATTTCATCGGTCGTTCGGTACTTGCACAAGAAAAGCAAGACGGAGTCACGCGCATACTTCGCGGCATCGCTACTGACGGACGTCGGCCACCTCGCGCCGAATGCAATGTTGTTTCACACGGCAAAGTCATCGGTGTCGTCACGAGTGGTAACTTCTCGCCGATTCTTGAACACGGAATCGCTTTGGCGCTCATAGATCCTTCGTACAAAGTGGGAGACATTGTCGCCATCGATGTACGTGGCAGCGAACTTCCTGGACGAATTGTTGAACTTCCGTTTGTTGCTAAGAAGTAGATCTCGGCAGCAAAGCCAGAACTAGTTGCTCGCGGGCTTCATCCCAAACATGCCACCAGCGACTTCGGCGAATTGCGCCAATGGACCAAGCCGACCAGCAAGGTCGCCAAGAGTCGCAACTGCTTGGCTGATATCTGCTGGCAAAGTACCAACCTGATCAATGACTCCATCAACTTTTTTCAAAGTTGATTTTGCTTGTTTGACTGAGGACTGCACGAGCGGAACGATTTCGGCGACTGGACCTTCGATCTCGTCCAAGAGTGCATTAACGCGATGAGCAACTTTGTTGAGTTCGCTCAGCGTGTCATTGAACGTACTGATTGACTGCACGATGTCACCAGTGACCTGCATGACTGTTTCGACCATCCGACCTACAGCCATAAGAGGACTTGCCCCACCGATCAGACCTAAAAGATCATTGATTCCGGAATTCGGCGAGTTTGTTGCTGATTGAGAAGATGTATCTGCTTCTGGCCCAGTTTTCGGTCCAGTTTTCGGTCCAGTTTTCGGTCCAGTTTTCGGTCCAGTTTTCTTG
>JBEDJE010000017.1:0-10120 GCA_041172985.1 Actinomycetota bacterium | reverse complement strand
AAACAAAGTGTGCGGCGGAGATTTACCCGAAGTATTTCTTCGCTCATGCAACACGCCGTTCGCGCGTATCGCAATTGAGTTAGGTCCAGAGAAAATGGTCGCGGCAGCGAAGAGGTTTGGTATCGGTGAAGTCATCCCCTTTGATCTTCCTCGCTCCACGAGCAGCCAGTTTGGCGATGTTGAGTACTTCACCCAGAACTTGCCTCTTCTCGGAATCGGTGGATTCGGTCAAGGCAATACCCAAATGGTTCCGTTGCACATGGCAATGGTCGCCGCCTCGATTGCCCACGGTGGCGTGATGATGAAGCCGTATGTCATCGGTGCCACCTACGACCACGACGGTGGAGTGTTGCAACGGACAGTGCCAACTGTTTGGAAAACCCCCATGACTCCTGCGACGTCTGCTCTGTTAACAGAGTTGATGGTGGGTGTCGTCAACGAGGGAACCGCTAAATGCTGTATGAACTTGGCTAACGGCATTCAGGCCGCTGCCAAAACGGGAACGGCTCAATTGAACGCTGCTGGCGAACCCGAGCGCTCACACGCCTGGATCACCGCTTTTGCTCCAGCCCAAGCCCCCAAATACGCCATTGTCGTGATGCTAAAGGGAACCACTGCCGAAATCAGTGAAGGAACCGGCGGAACCTTGGCTGGGCCAGTCGCCAAGAAAGTTCTCGACACTCGCTCAGTAAGTCAAGCCAGAGACCATTCTGAGCAGGGGCGACAGTCTCAAGGTCATCAACCTCGGTAGCCTGACCTGAGTTATGTCGGACAACAACGCAGTGATATTGAACGATCGTTACGAAATGCAACAGCGCATCGGCCGCGGCGGCATGGCCGACGTGTATTTGGCCCGCGACATCTTGCTTGATCGCCTCGTCGCCATCAAAGTTCTCTTCCCCGAGTACGCCACCGACCCTGCTTTCGTCGAGCGCTTCCGTCGCGAAGCCCAGTCGGCCGCCAATCTCAATCACCCCAACATCGTGAGCGTGTACGACTGGGGTCGTAGCAACAACACCTACTTCATGGCTATGGAATACGTGCCTGGGCGAACCTTGGCCGAAGCCCTCCACGATGTCGGTCAGATCACAGCTATGAAGTCGGTCAGATCACAGCTATGAAAGCTGCCGAAGTTGGTATCGAAGTTGCCGCAGCTTTGTCATTTGCTCATCGTGGCAACGTTGTTCACCGCGACATTAAGCCCGGCAACATTCTCATTGGTTCAAACGGACAACTGAAGGTTGCCGACTTCGGTATCGCTCGCGCACTCGGTAGTGCAGCTGACAGCAACTTGACTCAAGTTGGTGCAGTGATGGGGACTGCTGCCTACTTGTCGCCCGAACAGGCACAAGGTGGTCAACCTGATCCACGTAGTGATCTGTATTCGCTCGGCATCGTGTTGTACGAAATGGTGGGCGGACGCGTTCCATTCTCGGGTGACAATCCCGTGTCCATTGCTTACAAACAAGTACATGAAGCACCACAGCCTCTCAATCAACTTGCGTCTGATGTTCCGCGAGCATTTGAAGCGATCGTTGCTCGACTGCTCGCTAAAGATCCAGATCTTCGTTACGCAACGGCAGAGGCAGTTCGCGACGATCTCCGTCGATTCAGAGATGGCATTCCGGTACAGGCATTAGCCGATGCGATTAATCGCCGTAACGGTGACCCGACTCCAGTCGGAACTGCCGCACCGACAACAGTGATACCAACTGGCCCCATGGTCGGCGGACCCGATGATGTCGCAGCCGCTTCGACCCAAAGCATTCCAACCACAGCGATTCCGTCAGCTCAAGCGACAACGGCATTGCCACGCACCACAATCAATGCCAACCCCGATATGCCGCCCGGCTACACGGCAATTAGCACGGTCGTTTCAACAGACGATCTGCAGCGCAAGCGAACCGCAATTGTTATTGGTGCAATTTCTGCCACCGTACTTTTAATCATCGGTGCAGTTGTCGCCTTTCTCGCGTTGTCGGGTGGATCAACGACTGCGCCAACCATTCCCGTTCCCGATGTCACTAGTCAGGTACTCGAAGACGCTGTCGCAGCGCTCAAAGACCTAGGTCTTGAAGTCATTACCGTGGCCGAAGAAACAACGACTGTTGATACCAACGTTGTTTGGAAACAAGTTCCGTTGCCTGGCGAAGAAGTGCAAGAGGGGGACACAATTACGCTTGTCTACAACCCTTCTAATGCGCCAATGGCCGTGCCTGATTTGGCTGGTCTCACCATTGAGCAAGCGCGTACTGCTTTGCTTAATCTTGGTCTGACCATTGGAATCATTACTCCACAAAATGATCCGACTGCTCCGGCCGACACCATCATTGGGTCTGTTCCTAAAGCCGGTGAACAAGTTTTGGGTGGAGCAACTATTGATCTTTTTGTCAGTCAAGGAAGCGGTGTTGTCGAAATTCCCAACGTTCAAGGTCAAACGGCGCAAGCGGCGCGTTCGGTTCTTGAGGGCGAGCCTTTTAAATTCTTGATCACTGTTGTTGAAGAAGCAAGCACAACGGTCGAGTCGGGTCGCGTCACTCGTACGAGCCCGACCATTGGTGGCAGCACCACCAAGGGCGCCGCGGTCACTATTTATGTCTCGACTGGTCAAGCCACTATTGCGGTTCCGTTGGTATCAGGTCTGACCGAAGCTCAAGCGCGAGCAAAACTCACATCTTCAGGGTTCATTGTGAAAGTTGAATACATTGAAGTCACTGCTGGCAATGCCAACGATGGTCGGGTCATTGCTCAAGACCCCAGTATGAATGTTCAATCAACTCCGGGTAGCCAAGTGCTGCTGAAGGTTGGTAAAGCGATTGCTGTCGCAACAACCACAGTTGCGCCAACGACGACTGCACCTGCAACGACGACTGCACCAAGTACCACGCCTTAGTGCATTGCGTTGAAATACGCGCGAGCTATTTGCAACGTTGCAAAAAGTTTCGCAACATGTCGTGGCCAGATCCGGTCAAAATACTTTCGGGATGAAACTGCACACCTTCTACGGGAAGTGTTTTGTGCCGTACGCCCATCACGATTCCGTCAGAAGTTGACGCAGTCACTTCAAGACAATCGGGCATCGAAGAAGGTTCGATAACTAGCGAGTGATATCGAGTAGCAGTGACGGGATTCGTCACACCAGCAAAGACGCCAATGTTGCGATGATTCACTTCGCTCGTTTTGCCATGCATCAACTCGGGTGCGCGAATGACATCTCCACCAAAGACATGACCGATTGCTTGATGACCTAAGCACACACCAAAAACCGGAATCCCTTTTTCGGCAAAAGGAATGATCGCCTCGCAAATAATGCCGGCTTCTTCTGGTCGGCCTGGACCGGGAGACAGCAAGACACCATCGACATCAAGAGCAAGGGCCTGTTCAAGGGTCAGGTCGTCATTGCGATAGACCACTGGCTCGGCACCAAGTTCGCCCAAGTATTGGACCAAGTTATAAACGAAGCTGTCGTAACTATCTAAAACGAGTACCCGAGTCACCCCTATAGCCTGCCAGCAAAACCTGCCCGTCGGTGTGGGCGCACGACATTCGAGCGCATACACTCATTTCTCGTGGCACCTCCGAAGCGGATATCAGGCGGACGCACGACTCCCAAGGGCACCCGCCCAGGCGAGTCCCGTCCCGAAACACCTACTCACAACGAGCACGGAGTTGCGGCTTCGACTCGCTATACCCCGCCCGTTCCCAAGTACGTCAAGGTGAGCCCCCGATGGGTCCCGATCTTGATGTTCACCTTGTTTATTCTTGGTGCACTGATCATTTTGCTGTATTACTTGGGCGCTGTTCCTGGTGGCCGCAGCAACTATTACCTGGTGCTCGGACTCGGATTTATCTTGGGTGGTCTGTTTACGGCCACCAAATACCATTGACCTGAAAATCGGGTTCATCCAACCACGCTGAGCAGGGCTTTTGCGCCAGAGAACTTCTCCCCAGCCTGTGGATAAATCAGGGGATAGTCACATCGATGTAACTTGCGATTTACCTTGTGATGTTGTGATTCATAGGTCGACAGGGGCGACGAAATCCATGTCTTCCATGCAATGACGTGGCGCCTCCGGCTCTTCCTCGGGGGCCATGGTCATCCGTATTTCAACTCCGCACAAACTGCATCGAAAGCGCACGTTGACCTTGCGTAACTCGCCTTCGGGGGGCGGCGCAGGTAGTGGAGTGGTCATGCTTCGTAGCAACCCCACGCCCACGCGCCAAACAAAAAAGAATATGAAGACGGCTCCGAGAAACCAAATGACTCCGGCAAAGTCGATAGCCAGCATTGCAATGATCGACATCAAGAATCAGCCAAGGCGTTCGATGATGGTGGCGTTGGCCATGCCGCCGCCTTCGCACATGGTCTGTAGTCCATAACGACCGCCAGTGCGCTCAAGTTCATTCAACAAGGTGGTCATCAAGCGTGCGCCAGAACATCCGAGTGGATGACCGAGCGCAATTGCGCCACCATTGGGATTGACGATGTCCATATTGGGATGGAATTCCTTTTCCCACGCCAAGACAACCGATGCGAAAGCTTCGTTGATTTCCACAATGTCGATATCGGCCATCGTCATTTTGGCTCGCTCAAGAACTTTGCGCGTGGCAGGAATCGGCGCAGTCAACATGTAACGAGGATCATCACCAGCCAATGAGAAGTTCACAAAACGGGCGCGAGGAGTGAGGCCAAGTGCACGGCACTTCTCTTCGCTCATGATCAATAGCGCAGCGGCACCGTCGGTGATTTGCGATGAGTTGCCAGCGGTCACGCGACCACCTTCGTCTTCGGGGCGGAAAGCAGTCTTCAACTTTGCCAGGCTTTCCATCGTGGTTTCACGCAAACCTTCGTCTTTGGTCATCATGTTTCCTTCGGAATCTTTGACCGGCAAGATTTCGCGTTCGAAACGTCCTTCTGCAGTTGCTCGTGCGGCGCGCGTTTGCGACTGCACACCAAAACGATCCATGTCTTCGCGACTAATGCCCCACTTATCAGCAATCATTTCAGCTGAAACACCTTGTGGAACCAGACCGCCTTGCGACTGGTAACGCGCACTCACCATGGGACCAAAGGGCCAGCCGTACTTGCCGTCGGCCATTGACGCACCCATCGGGACGCGAGTCATCACTTCAACACCAGCAGCAACAACGACGTCGTAGGCCCCGGCCATGACACCTTGGGCGGCGAAGTGTGCAGCCTGCTGTGACGATCCACATTGACGATCAATTGTGGTGCCAGGAACACTCTCGGGCCAACCAGCGGCCAACACAGCGTTACGACCAATGTTGGTGGACTGCTCGCCGGTCTGCATCACGCAACCCATGACGACGTCGTCAATAATGCCCGGATCAATACCAGTGCGCTCAACGAGTGCGTTCATGGTTTCAGCCATCAAATCAACGGGGTGCCAGTCTTTCAATTTGCCGTTACGGCGACCTAATGGTGTGCGGATGGCATCAACAATGACTGCGTTAAACATGGTGTCTCCCAAAAGTTGTTCTACGCCTTCAGTCTGCTGTGTCGAGCATGTCCAAAACGAATTTTAGAGATGGGACTTTGGTAACTCATCTGATTATGAAATTGCCTTCATGGACCACCAAAGTTCTGGAATCGAATCGGCTGGGAAAGCGACAATTCCAAAGCGAAATCCGGGTTCGGGGGTGTAGGCGTTATAACCAGCCAATTCCGCCGCCGCGTCCTGATCCACATCAAAATCTTGTAGTGCTAGGGCCACCAATGGCGAATCTAAAGACTTATGAAAATCACCTTGCCCAATTGACTGCAATTGATCAGTGAGGGTTTGTTGTAATTCACGAACTCGGGTTTCACTCTCTTGATCAAAAGGTGTGATTTGACTCACCACTATCGCCTCGGGTTGAGAGGCAAGAAGTGAAAAAGCTATTCCGGAGTCGCAAACCATCCACACCGCAGCAGCTTCGGATTCAAGTACTCGATCGCCAAAAACCCATTCGATGCCGGGCTCGATTCCGCTGGCGATACCACGTTCCTCAAAGTCGTAGACCAACGCCGGATACAAGCCCACCAATCCGCCGTCACCCAACTTCAACAGAATCGAACCATCGGCCGGATTTAGCTCGTCGTACTTCACCGCTTGCATGATGGCGCGATGCACGCTCTCAGCATCTGTTGTCACTGTCTTGGTGTCGGCTGCGGGCAAGCTTGCACCAATCAGATTGAGAACGAATAAACCAATCGCCACCACCGTGACCCAGGGTTGGCGGATCACCGTGGTGTGGGCCAACACAACGCCAACTATCCACGCCACCACAAAGATGACGATCACCGATCGCCATAAGACGACATAAGGAAAGAGGTAGCCGCGCACCTGCGCCACAGCAATCGTTCCGGCCACCAACAACGCCCACACGACTGGTGCTGAATTCAGGAAACGACGACGTAATGAACCTTCAGATGAACGCCACACCCACACTGTGGCCGCGCACAGGCAAACCACTAATGCAATAAACCAGATCAGAGAACTCGACGGCGCCTCGCCGATGAGGCCAACTTCCGATGGTCCCGCTAGCCATGTTGCCTGCGGACTCATTTCAAATGACATCACTTCAAGGGCTCGACTGAAACCAATCGTTGGCTCATTGGCCGTCACAAAATAGCGAGCAAGATCGCCCACGTTACGTACTGACTGACGTAGGTCAAATACATAGGGAGCGAACAACAAGATTGACGTAGCGAGTGGTCGCGTAATCGAACGCTGGTTCCCGCCAGTCCACCAAAAAACAATGCATGCCACCAGACCAACTAGCCCCACGATGGGCAAATAACCCACATGTACTTGAACAGCAATCGCTCCCGAAATCCACATCATCCACATAGATGGTCGATCACGTTCGGTGACTCCAAGTACCGCCAACAAAAAGAGAATGAATAGTGGAAGAGCTAAATAGGGAGTCCACGCATCAACGCTTGCAATGCGTCCAACACTGACCCAATACGCGAGCAAAGCGGCGACACCTAAGGCGCTCCCCCAAATACCCCGTAAGCGATACCCCAACCACGAAATGGCAACAAGCAGGGCGCACGAGTACACCGCTACTCCAAGAAAAAGTCCCCACGCCGCGCCACCAGATAACCAATGAAATGGGGCAAATACGTAAAAAATCAAAGCCCCTGGATGATTCCAGCCGTGCCAACTGTATTGACCAACCGACGGGAACGAACCAGTCGCAGCGTCCTTAACGAGCAAGGCAAAAACAGCTCGATCACCAACCAAGATTGCGCCACCGCGTAATGAGTTCACCAGGGCAATGACTACCGGAACGATTCCGATGGTCGCGATCATTAACCAACGCGGAACGCGTTTGAACAGATTCATTGAGTCACTTTTTAAAGGGTGAGATCTTGGTGAGTGCGCGCACCATGGTGGTGACTTCGGTTTCGGTGAGGCCATTCGCGAACTCGCGTTGAATTGCTCGCCTATAGAGAATGTTCGAGTCTCGCCACACCAGTCGGCCCATACGTGTCAGTCGCACCATGACCGCTCGATTGTCTTCAACTGTTGGAGCTTCTTCACGAGTGACATAACCACGTTCAACAAGTGAGTCGATGCGCCGCGACAAACTGCTCGGAACAGCCGAGAGTATTTCGCATAATTCTTTCACCCGCATCTGATCATTGTTCTGTGCGAGAGCGGCCAGAAGATCGAACTGGGGTAATGCCAAGTGGAACTCGTCAAACATCTCGGCTTCGATGCTGCGCGAAACTACCTCACCGGCAGTTTGAAATGCCCGCCAAAGGGCAACACGTTCAGCATCAAGACGAGGCACTGCAAAAGACTAACCAATTGTCGGTGCGTTGTCACGAGATTGTTCAGGTTGCAACAAACGTGGACACCAACTCAAGTGCTTGTTCCCATGTGGCGCGTTCGGCCAACAACTTTCGAAACGGCATGAGTTGTTTTGGTCGACTGACACCGAGCGCAGCTTTGAGATAGCCATCTTTTTCGTACAGTGCGACAAATGAACGCTCTTCTGGCGAACCCACCACGATGTGAGCAGTCTCGTCACCATTTGCGCGACCAAGAAATTGAATCCGTGCAGTGAATTGATCGCTCCAGAAAAATGGAACGGCCGAATATGGTTTGGGGTTTTCACCCCGAGATACCGCCAACAGATTTGATGCGGCTGCTGCACCTTGCTCAGATGCGGTCGTCCAGTGTTCAACCCGCATTTCTTGGTCATACAAGTTGTTGAACCATCGACACACATCACCCGCGGCGTAAACACCTGGTAACCCAGCGTTAAGCGTGGTGTCGCACACGACTCCGTCACGTAATTCAAGTTCGGTGTTTTCAAGCCATTGCGTCGCAGGTACAACGCCAATACCGACCACGACCACATCGGCAGGAACAACTTCTCCGTCGTCTAATGCCACGCCGCCCACTGAACCCTTGCTGCCTTCAACAAGTCCGGCGACCTTGACATTAAATCTCATCGAGACACCGTTGTCGGTGTGCACCAGAGATGCGGCGTGGCCCATCTCGGCTCCTAGTCCGCGCATCATGGGAGCGGGTGCACCTTCAAGAACAGTGACCTCGCAACCGCGATTTTTGGCCGTTGCAGCGACTTCGAGACCGATAAAGCCGGCGCCGATGACTACTACCCGTGCGCCGGGGTTCAGGTTGGCCCGCAAAGCAAGAGAGTCATCAAGCGTTCGCACGACGTGCACGCCTTTCCAATCGGGCTGGTTGGGAAGTTTGCGTACTCCCGAACCGGTTGCGATGATGAGGCCATCAAAAGCAATCGTTTCGCCCGATGCCAAGGTGATGGTGCGAGTAGTTGTGTTCAGAGATGTTGCGGCTGAACCAAGCTTCCAATCAATGTTCAGTTTGGCGAGATCTTCGGGTTTACGAAGCGAAATACGGTCGGCTTCCCACTCACCCGACAAGACCTTCTTCGACAACGGGGGTCGATCGTAAGGTTGGCGATCTTCGGCGCCAACAATGACGATGCGCCCCTCGTATTTTTCGAGCCGCAAAGTTTCGGCCGCTCGCAACCCCGCCAACGACGACACCCAACAATGACCACGGTGCTCAATTCACTCACGCCTCAACGGTACCTACTGTTGTGATTCTGGTGCAGAATTGTTGCGCATTTCGCAACAATTCTGCACCAGAATCTCAGGGGAAAGAGACGAGACCATCCAATCTGAGGGGCGTTTTGCCATCCCAGCGGTAAGCCTTCAGTGGACCGCCCTTGCCGGCGCTGTAGTCAACACAGATCGCGTAGTCAGAACTAATTTTGAGGCTCTTATCACTGCACCAATAATGACCGAAGAAGAGAGGAACAGCATCTGTGTAGGGTTGACGATCGCCCTCTTCAATGGTGTATTCGGAGAGTTCACTCTTTGATCGATTCTTCTTGAATTTAAAGTCTGGAGAAATCACAGCGGCCTCTTCCATATTTTTGGCCTTGTCGTTCCACCATGCATAGCGAGCTTTGCGGCGCTCAATGCCGTCCTTGTCTTTATACGACAGTCCTTCCGGCATCTCGATTTCGGGACCTTTGATCAAAATCTCAAGATCGTGATAATCCTGGTGACCCTTGGTACTCATCGTGACCATCAATTCGTCAGTCACAGTGTTGTTTGGCCCAAGCTTCCGCTCCAGTCGATCCACTGCTTCCGGATCCCAACATGCGTGAATGACACGTATCCCATCAACTTTAAGCCACAGTGGAATCGTTTTGAACCAAGTTATGAATTCTTTACGTTGAACTGAGTTCTTCCCAACCGCTTTTAAGAACTTCTTGTGCTGTTTACGATTGTTTCGTCCCACTTTTCGACGGTGAGTACGAAGGAAGTCGCCTGGCTTATTTGGATTCGGCGTTGCGTACGCAATGGCATTGAACTCGTGATTACCCATCACAATGTGGGCGTGGCCACCTTCAACCATTCGTTTGGCAATCATTACCGAATCAATTTGCCGAGGTCCTCGGTCAATCAAGTCGCCAACAAAAATTGCCTTGCGCTCGGGGTGCTGCCAAGTTCCATCAATCAACTCGTAATCCATCTTGCGCAGAAGGCCTTCGAGTTTGTCAGCATGTCCGTGGACATCGCCGATGATGTCGTATCCGATTTGAG
>JBEDJE010000016.1:0-10579 GCA_041172985.1 Actinomycetota bacterium | reverse complement strand
CGCGAAGCGGCTTACGAAATGGTTGACCCCGACATCACATTGGCGAAACAACCCGAACTACGAGCCGAGTTGTCGATGTTCCTTCGTCCCGAAGACGAAGAATTCTTGTTCAAGAGTTAGCGAGCAGAGGTTATGTTCAAAACTTACGCGGAATCAAAGCAACTTTTAACTTCGGTACAAAGTCGTGCCATCGGGGGATTAGGCCGAATTTCAATTTGGACCTTCGCAACTTTCCTATTGGTAGTGATTCACACCTACATTGTGACGCGACTGCAATGGGACATTCATCGCGGTTTAGGAACTTCGGCTTTTGACGTAGGACTTTATGATCAGGGACTTTGGCTTCTCTCGCAATTTGAAGCACCATTCGTAACTTTGATGGGCCGTAATCTATTTGGCGATCATGCTTCGCTGATTTTGATTTTCTTGACACCGATCTACTGGTTTTTTCCTGGAGTCAAAACCCTTCTTTTCTTGCAAGCTGCTGTTATATCAGCGGGCGCAATTCCAATTTATTTCTACGCTCGACGTGTTTTGGAAAGTAATGCCATTGGTTTCTTTTTTGCGATTATCTGGATTGTTAATCCAGTCGTGAATGGAACAAATCTTGAGAATTTCCATCCTGAGGCTTTTTTGGGATTGTTGGTCCCAATCGCTCTAATCGCGGCCTTGGAAAAAAAATGGCGTCGTTATTGGATCGCGATCGCGTTGTGTCTGTTAGTAAAAGAGGATGTTGTGCTGCTGATATTGCCGTTGGGTGGGTTGATCGCTTTACGAGGAGATAAACGGCGTGGGCTTATCACCTCAATTGTGTCGATATCTGCGGCGTTTGCAGGAATGTATTTACTCATGCGCAACTTGATTGGGGTTCCCACTCGTAATGCATGGAGAATCCCGTTTGGTGGAGTTAGAGGGTTCATCAAAGAGTGTCTAACAAGTCCGACTAATGTAATTAGACACCTGACATCTGAAGAGCGCCCGATTTATCTTTGGAAACTTTTCGCTCCGTTCGCTTTTATGAGTTTTCTCGCTCCAGAAGTTGCGATGGTTAGCTCCTTGGTTATTTTCTCAAATATTGTCAGCACCTTTTGGTACCAATTCCATATTGAGTATCACTATTCCTTGATCATCGTTCCAGCCTTGCTCATTGCGATAATCGTTGGGCTTGCCAAAATGGATCGTCGTAGAAGATTGTTGATTACAGGAGTAGTGGTTTTGACTTCCCTGCTTGCCGGCAACGCTTGGTCATATGTACCTTTCAGATCAGACGATTTTCCGAGATGGGGGGCTAGTAATCCGGTCGCTCAATCGAGTTTTGAAATAATGGATCTTGTTCCAGCGGAGGCAAGTATTTCTGTTTTTCATTCGTTGGCGCCACACCTTACGCATCGTAAGGAGGTCTACATGTTTCCTAATCCGTTCAAGATTGTGATGTACGGTCCCGACACCTCGACCGAAGGTCTTCGAAGTCCACTTGCTGAATTTGTAGATTTTGTTGTGTTGCCGACTCAACTCAATTCAGAATTGTCAGCGATTCTGGAGTCGATTTCAGAAGAATTCACGGTCGTTGCTTCAAATGAGAATTGGCAGTTACTGAAACACAATTGACGGCACGATGAATAATTCCTTAAAACGAATCAAGGTCATTGTCCTCTTCAGGTAATACCAGGTCCCAGCGGTCAAGACAATCGCGACATTTGTACGTCACGATGTCGCCAGGAAACCACAAGCCGTCTTCGGGTGGGTAAGACGTGAGATAGCAACGACCGCCACAATCGACGCACACGATTTCCGCCTCGGGAGTCACCTGCACAGTCTGCCGTAATATGGAGTAATGCGTGTAGTTGCTGGAACCCTGCGAGGTCGCCCGATCGTTGCCCCTGAAGGTGATGCCACTCGTCCGACAACCGACCGTGCCCGCGAAGCCACATTTAATTCGTTGATGAGCCTCGGGGCTGTTGTTGGTTCGAAGGTCGTCGACTTGTTCGCCGGGAGTGGGGCATTGGGTATCGAAGCGTTGTCGCGTGGGGCGTCGTCGTGCACGTTTGTCGAACGCGACCGCAAGGCACTTGATTCAATTCGCCACAACATCAAGACGTTGCAACTCACAGACACCACGACAGTGCTTTCTGGAGATGTCATGACAAATGTTGTCGCGCTCCGCAATGCCGACTTGGTCTTGGCTGATCCGCCATACGATTTCGAACGTTGGGCCGATCTCTTGACGGCGCTTCACCTCGTCATGGCGCCAGGTGGGGTAGTGATGACTGAAAGCGGACGCGAAATCCAACCTCCCGAAGGTTGGGGAGTCATCAGGTCAAAGCGATACGGGCGAGCCTGGGTGGCATTTTTGCAACGCACCGACGACTAAAACCGCTACCGTAAGTACTGATGGTCGCCTCATCAGCTCTCACCGCTCTGTATCCGGGCAGTTTTGATCCGTTTCATAACGGTCACCTTGACGTCGTTGAACAGTCAGTTGAACTCTTTGGATCTGTGGTCATTGCCGTCATGCATAACCCGCAAAAGCCGAGTGGTCTGATCGATCTGGACCGTCGGGTCGATCTCATTCGAGCCTGTGTCGCTCATCTGCCCACGGTCAAGGTGGCGGCGCACCCTGGTTTGGCCGTTGATGCGGCTCGTGCCGAACAGGTGAGTTTCATCGTGAAAGGTCTGCGAACCCCCGGAGATTTCGAGGTTGAGCAACAGATGGCTCACACTAATTACTCGGTATCAGGCGTGCGTACGGTCTATTTACCGTGTCATCACGGACAATCATTTATTAGTAGTCGGTTTATTCGTGACATTGCCCAGCATCAGGGCCAAGTCGGTCATTTGGTCCCTGGTCCAGTCGCCGTCGCTCTGGCAGGTATCTTTGGAGAGCCTGCGGCAGATCACCGACCCAGTTCTGAAAGAAAATCATGAAACCAGATTTCGACGACTTTGATGACGACACCGGCTCGTACGACCGCGGGGTCAACGAGCAGATAGGCGATTCAGGCGTTTTGCTGCGCCGAGCCATTGACATCATCGCGACGGCACCAAATATGCCGTTGTCCTCGACCCCTCGTATCGATCGTGATGAAATCATCGAGATTCTCGAAGAAGCTCTGCACCGTTTGCCCGACGAACTGCGTCAGGCTCGCTGGATGATGAAAGAGCGCGATGAGTTCATTGCGCGTACTCGCCGTGAGGCCGATGAAGTCATTGAAGCCGCCAAAGTTCAGGCCGAACGTTTCGTCCAGAGAGCCGAAGTAGTGCGTGCCGCCGAACAGCGCGCTCGTCAGATCGCCGAAACCGCTGACGAAGATGCCCGTCGCGTCAAGAACGAGATGGAAGATTTCCTCGACCAGCGTTTGGCCAGTTTTGAGATTTTGCTCGACAAACTGTCCAAGACCGTGGCCACTGGACGCCGTCGCTTGTCGATCGGCGAACGCCAAAATGAAGGTTCGCTGTCGCTGAATGACGACGCCGTGGTCGAGTCATATTCTGATGACTCTGGGGCGATTTTCTTCGACCAAGACAACACGTCCGGCCGGTGAGAAACCCACTTTTGGTCAATGCCCTCGAGATGCTGCGGCGTCCCGGGACGGCCAAAGAGGTCGAGGTTTCGCTATTGCCAGCGGCACTCAACCTTGATGATCCTCGCCTCGTACCGGGGACCGAAATCACCGTTGAGGTGCAATGCGAAAGCCTGTCCGACGGAATTGTCGTGAACGGCCGTATCGAGGCTGAGTTTCACAGTGAATGTCGTCGTTGCTTGCAGCCCGTGGGCTCGGTTCTCGATATCGAAGTCCACGAGCTCTATCAGCTCGTCGTCACCGATCCTGACGCCTTCGGAATCCAGAATGATCAGATTGATTTAGCTCCGATGGTCCGCGAAACCGTCCTGATCGAGCTTCCCGATGCTCCGTTATGTCGTATTGACTGCGCTGGGTTGTGCCCAACCTGTGGCATCGACCTGAATCGCGAGAAATGTGGCTGTGCGGCTCCGGTTATCGATGCTCGATGGGCCGCCCTCGACGCCATTCGGGACCAATTGCCCGAATAAATCCCCGAAATATTCAGAGATCTCCCAGAGAGTTACCTGATGGGGGTGGGGATCTCGCTTGATTACCGCTAATCTCATATGGCTATTACGAGGAGAAGTGCGCCGTGGCTGTTCCGAAAAGAAAAAAATCGAAAATGAAGGGTCACAGCCATCAGGCTGGAGCCTGGAAGCTTGAAGCCCCGTCGCGTAGCTTGTGCCCGCGCTGTGGTTCAGCCAAGTTGCCACACACCGTGTGCAAGGCATGCGGCTGGTACAAGAACCGCGTCGCTATCGAAGTCTGATTCAGACATCGTCTGAAATTCTTTGTCTGAGATTTTTATGTTGCCCATTGCTGTTGACGCCATGGGCGGCGATTTTGCGCCAAGCCAAATTGTTGCTGGCGCATTGCAAGCCGCTGAACTTGGAATTCCGATTGTTCTTGTTGGACCCGAAACTCTTGAAGGTCGCGGCGATTTAGAACTCATTGTCGCTTCTGAAGTGATTGAGATGGATGACGATCCGGCGAGCGGTGTGCGTCGCAAAAAAGATTCAACTCTCGTTCGTGCTGCTGAGGCTGTTCGTGATGGCAAAGCATCAGCGATGATTTCTGCGGGCAATACCGGAGCAACGATGGCTTCGGCTTTGTTGCGTATGGGTCGCATCAAAAATGTGAATCGTCCCGCGATCGCAACTCCTATTCCCGTTCCGGGTGGACGTCCAACAGTGCTGCTCGATGCTGGAGCGAACGCCGAAGTTCAAGCCGAATGGCTTGTGCAGTTTGCGATTATGGGTTCGGTGTATTCACATCATCGTTATGGCGTTGAAAATCCACGTGTCGGACTGTTGTCGATTGGCGAAGAGCCAGGCAAGGGCGACACGCTTCGTAAAGAAGCCTATGAATTGTTGAAAAACGCCAGCGGAATCAATTTCATTGGCAATGTTGAAGGTCGCGATGTGATGTCGGACAATGTTGATGTGGTTGTGACTGACGGGTTCACTGGCAATGTTGTCTTGAAAACTCTTGAAGGCGGAATGAAAACGCTCATCAAAGCATTGATGGCGGCCTTCGCAGCTAAAGAAGAGTACAAACCGCATGCCGATGCATTATTCCCCGCGTTGTTGCCGTTGTACGAAAGTGTCGACCCCGAAAGTACGGGCGGCGCAATTCTGTTAGGCGTCGATGGTGTGTGCATTATTTCTCATGGCTCATCGTCGGCTCGGGCGATGGTTAATGGCATCAAAGTCGCCTCCGACATGGTGCAATGTGGCATCGTCGAAGAAATTCGTCGGGCCATCAACGGCGCATAACGCTCACTCTGAGTTGTTCTCGCAGTTATCATCTTCATAACAGCTAGTTGACCTGGAGGACATTGTGCCCGCTGAGACCCATGTAGTAGACGGACCGCTCGATCGTGATGCGATCTTTGCGATTGTCCGCGATCAGCTTGTTGACATCCTTGAAATTGATCCCGAAAACATTTCTGAAGGTCAGTCGTTCAAAGACGACCTCAACGCCGACTCGTTGGCATTAGTTGAATTGGTCGATGCGCTCGAAGAAGAACTCAGCGAACGCACGGTTGGTTTCCGTATCGAAGATGAAGACCTTGCCGACTTGAAGACTGTTCGCGATGCAGTCGACTTTGTGTACGCCCACGTTTTGGCACACGGCCAAAAGGGCTGATTGGTGATGGCGGGCTTTACCGCGCCCCGCAAATTCATACGTCAGGCAGCTCAGAAAATCACTCGCCGAGAACGCCGCGAAAAGCGTGGCGAATTTAGGGGTGGCGATATTGCGGTTTGGACCCGCGAATATGCCGACCATGCGTTCACCAATATCTCATTGCTGAATCAGGCGCGTTCGCATCGTTCGTGGTGTGCCGAGCATCCTGGAAACCCAAGCAACGAACGTCTTGAATTCTTGGGTGATGCCATCTTGCAATGGATTGTTACCGATCTCATTTATGCAGCACATCCCGCCATGAATGAAGGCGAGTTAACTGATCTGCGTAAATCTCTCGTAAACGCCGAGACCTTGGCTGAAATCGCGAAAGAGATTCAGTTAGGTCAATGGATTCAGCTCGGCGCAGGCGAACTAACTGCTGGCGGCCGAAATAAGAGTTCGATTCTGGCCGACAGTCTTGAAGCTCTCATCGGCGCGTTATATCTCGACGGTGGGTCTGACAAGACGCGTTCCTTTGTGGCATCAATCATGGGTGATCGAATTGTTAGTCAGGCCGAACGACTTGACGAATTTGATGCACGTAGTCATTTGATACGAGTATGCGTACGCGAGTACTCACGACCGCCGTTGGTTGAAATTCAGCAAACCGGCGCAGCGCACGAACCGACCTTCACGGCTCGAGTGATTGTGAATAACGAAGAGATGGGTTGCGAAATCGGGCGTACAAAAAAGGCGGCTGCTCAGGCTGCGTCAACAATGGCGCTTTCAGTTCTGCACGCGCGCGGCGTCGATATCGGTCGTGCCTGAACTTCCCGAAGTTGAAACCGTCCGTCGAGGACTTGAACAACGTTTTGTTGGTCGGCAAATTACCCAGGTTGAAGTTGGGCGTGAGCGATCGGTTCGCCGCACTTCGCGAGAGGAAGTCATTGCTCGTCTCACCGGAGTTCAGGCTTTGCAAGCGCAACGACGCGGAAAGTACTTGTTGTGTCCTTTGAGTTCGGGCGACTCGGTGATGATTCATCTTCGTATGAGTGGTCAGGTTCTGATTGATGCCGTTGGATCAATCCGCCCACCACATAGTCATGTGGTGATGACCCTTGACGACGGAAACGAATTACGTTTCGTTGACCCTCGCACATTTGGTGAAGTGGTGGTCTTTGACCCCGCCGATGCGGCCGAGGTTGTGCCCGAGTTGGTCAATCTTGGTCAAGACCCCATCGTTGATGGGTTGACCTTGCCCGAATTGCGCAAAATATTGCGGTCAACGAGCCGTGCGGTCAAGGCGACTCTTCTCGACCAACATCTCATCGCCGGAATTGGCAACATCTATGGCGACGAAATATTGCATCGGGCGGGGGTGCATCCCAAGCGTGCCGCCCGAGATGTGGGGCCCGCGCAATCGGCTCGTATTCATGTGGCCCTTCATGAGATTTTGAGAGATGCCATCGATCAGGGTGGATCAACCCTCGGTGACGCCCAATATGTCGATCTTGACGGTGATTCAGGACGATTTCAGGATCAGCATCGGGTGTACGCCCGGGCTGGTTCACGGTGTCTGACCTGCGGTAAGGGGACAATCACGAGTGCGCCAGTTGGCGGGCGCACGACCAGCTGGTGCAAGGTGTGCCAGCGCTGATTTGGGTCCGATCTCGACCGATCGACGGGGGACCTTCGTCCCTCGGTGAACTAAGGTCGGAGCGCCGTGTTTCTTAAATCTCTTACTCTCAAAGGCTTCAAGTCATTTGCCGACACCACCGTGATGGACCTCGAACCTGGGGTCACGGTTGTTGTTGGTCCCAATGGTTCTGGAAAGTCAAACGTCGTTGACGCCATTGCGTGGGTACTTGGTGCTCAGGCTCCAAGTGCTGTTCGAAGCCAGAAGATGGACGATGTCATCTTCGCGGGTACGGCCAAGCGTGCCGCTCTCGGCCGCGCCGAAGTGACACTCACGCTCGACAACTCGTCAGGTCTGTTACCGCTTGATGCTTCAGAAGTAAGCGTCAGCCGAATTTTGTTCCGAACTGGCGAAAGCGAATACGCAATCAATGGTGTGTCGTGCCGTTTGCTCGATGTTCAAGATCTTTTGTCTGATGCCGGCGTCGGTCGCCAGCAACACGTCATCGTGAGTCAGGGTCAGATTGACGCAGTGTTGAACGCTCGTCCCGAAGACCGCCGTTCAATTATCGAAGAAGCTGCTGGCGTTCTGAAGTTCCGCAAGCGTAAAGAAAAAGCCGAGCGCCGTCTTGAGGCGACAGAAGCTTCACTGTTGCGCGTCCAAGACTTGTTGCGTGAAGTACGCCGTCAGCTGCGACCGCTTGAGCGTCAAGCCGAAGCGGCCCGTCGTCATGGCGATCTTGTTGCCGAACTCACGGCATTGCGTTTGTTTTTGTCCGGTCGCGAAATCACCACGTTCCGACATTGGCCGAACTTGATACCAATGTGATGGCCGACGAAGCCGAATTGTCGGCTCGTGGTGACAGTGGACTCAGTGATGAACTCGTGCGCGTTGAGCAATTACGTGAACGTGCCCGAGGTATTTCGATGTTGCTCGTTGAACGTCGCCGTTCTTACGAACGTGATCGCGGCGCCATGATGGATTCTGGCGTTGTTGCCAATCTTGAAGCAGATGCATCACGTCTGAAGGCCGAACTCTCCGAAGTTGAATCGGCGATGGAACGTCTCGAACCTGAAAGCATTGAATTGGCAAATGCCGAAGCAGCTTTTGAGGGTGAGCGCAACAAAGCTGCCACACTGTTCGATCACATCTCTTCAACAACTTCAGCAGCAAGTGCCGCCGCCGAAGTCCGTGGCGAATTGCGCACACTTCGTGCTTCAGTTGAATCGGCCGATTCTGAAAATCGTCGTTTGTCAGCTCGCATGCAGACTCTGTCCGAGCGCGACGGGCGATATGCCACCGAGATCGAGCGGCTTCGTCATGAATGCGAGAGAACACAAACAGTTGAAGTCCCGCTCGTTAATGAAGTCACTGAAGCCGAATCACGACGATTGTCAGCCGAAGCCGAACTTGAAACAGCGGTAGCGACTCGCAATGCAGTTGCTTCCGAACTTGCTCGTTGGCAGGCCCGAAGTGAGGCATTGCAGTTAGCGCTCGACAGCGCCCGTGCACGCGCCGGCGCCGAAAAGTTGAAAGATGTTTCGGGTGTCGTCGGAACATTGCTCGATCTCGTGGTCATTGACGAAGGCTGGGAAGCATCGGTCGAAGCAGCACTTGGCGAAGCATTGCTTTCAGTTGTCGTTGAAAACACCGAATCAGCTCGTCGTGCATTGGCACATTTGCGATCGGCGTCGACGTCGGGCGCAGTGTTGGCTTTAGGCGCGAAATCTGAAGTCGTCATCACCGGCTTGGTTCCTGCGGGAGCGCTACGCATTCGCGAACACGTGCGTTCAACTCGCAAAGATGTTTCAGATCTTCTTGATCTTCTTCTTGCAACATCGGTTCAGGTCAAAGACTGGACAGCCGCAGTTGATGCAGTGATGAGTGATCCTCGTCTCGTTGCTGTGACTCCCGAAGGCGATCGCTTCACAACAACTGGTTGGCGTATTGGTGTCGCCGGCGGTGGCGCTACTGGCGCTGCACTTGAAGACGCTCTCAACAATGCCGAAACTTCAAAATCTGAATTAGCAGTTCGTGATGAAGCGGTGCGTATTGCACAGACCGAACAGCAATCTGCACGCTCGCGTGAATCCGAACTACAAAAGCGTCTTGATGCCAATGATGCTGCTTTCACTGCCGCGTCCGAAGCACTCGCTCGTGTCCAAAGCGAACGCCGTGAAGCAGCAACCGAATCTGAAGGTTTGTTACCAACTCTGGGAGAAATCGAAGAGCGTCTCAATCGACTCAAGGCCCGAGTTGCCGAGCTCGAACACCTAGTTCCGTCACTCGAACAAGAAGAAGCCGCCGAAGCCGAAGCTGCGAAGGCGCGGGGCGAGGCCCGTGCGACTTTAGAAGCGCAATCGGCTTTGTTGTCGGGCCGACGTCGCGATCTTGAAGTGCGTTCGGCAGGACTCATTGAACGTAAGCAGTTCACTGAAGAGCGACTTGCCGAGACCGAACGTCGCCTTGAAGCCGATTCGGTTGCTCGTGCCGAAGCTGCCGGACATCGCGAGAAGATCGAAAAGATTCTTGTTGCCACCGAGCGCCTATCGCACATCGTTGATGCGCATCGAATTGTGATCGAATCACGATTGGCCGATTTGCATGAAAAGCGTCGTCGTCAAAGCGATGAAGTTCGTGCACTTGCGACCCACCTTGATGAGATGCGCAAAAAGCGTTCAGCAACCGAACAGTCAAGATGCGTCTTGAGGCAACTGTCGAAACCTTGCGACGCGATCTCGATGTCGAACCCGAAGTTGCCGAAGCAGCCGAATTGCCCGAACTTCCTGAAGGCATTACGGCTCCGGCTCGAACTCGCGATCTCGAACGCGAACTTCGCCTCATGGGACCGATCAACCCATTGGCACTTGAAGAGTTCAACGAACTACAAGAGCGCCACAAGTTCTTAGAAGAGCAACTCGAAGATGTGCGTAATACACGTCGTGAATTGATGCGTGTGATTACCGCAGTCGATAACGAAATTCAGTCGGTCTTTGCGTCAGCCTTCGCTGATGTGAGTGTCAACTTCACTCAGTTGTTCGGCAATTTGTTCCCAGGCGGAACTGGTCGCTTAGTTCTCACCAACCCCGATGATCTGCTGAACACGGGTATCGAAGTTGAAGCCAAGCCTGGTGGCAAGAACGTGAAGAAGTTAAGTCTGTTGTCGGGTGGAGAGCGCAGCCTCACGGCTTTGGCTTTCTTGTTTGCCGTTTTCCGTAGCCGCCCATCTCCGTTCTACGTGATGGACGAAGTT
>JBEDJE010000015.1:0-13919 GCA_041172985.1 Actinomycetota bacterium | reverse complement strand
TTCGCCAGCGGCTGGAAATTCGTCAGCGAACTTGTAGCCAGGTCCGCCCGAACCAGTTGCAGTGGGGTCGCCACATTGCACCATGAAGCCCGGAATGGCGCGGTGACAAGTGGTGCCATCGAAATACTTGTTGCGAGCCAAGCTCACGAAGTTGTTGACGGCGCCAGGAGCCTTCGTAGCATCGAGCACTGCCGAGTACATGCCCATGTTGGTCTTCACCACTGCGGTGTAGGTCTTGGTGGGGTCGATACATAGTGCGAATGAATCGTCGAAGTCTTGTGTTTGTGTGGCGGCACCTTCGACTGGCGGGCATTCAGTGGTTCCGTAAACGAAGTCTGCGGGCGCAGCGGTATCGCTCGGCACTGTGGTGGCGTCGCCTGTGGCAACTGTGGTGCTCGCAAAGGCTTCGACAGATGTCGTGACAGGCGATGCATTGTCAGTTGAGTCATCGTTGGTCAAAAATGCGATGCCGAAGAACAAGGCCAAGATGATGACAATGGCTCCGACAATGCGGACAGTCGTCTTAGTGGTCTTCTGGCGCTTGGCGGCGACCTCTTGAGCCTGACGGCCCATCTCGCGGTTCATTTTCTTGCGTTCACGTTTTGCTGTTCCCATAGTGGGGGAAGGCTAACGGGGCAGAGGCCTGCCCTGCAGGTCGGGAATGGTGACCGTTAGGTAAACAACCTGATCTGAGGCCCGTCAAGAGGTAGCCTGAAACCCTTGTGGCACTCATTGTCCAAAAATACGGAGGCACTTCGGTAGCCGACCCTGAACGTATCCGTGCCGTGGCCGAACATGTGGCCTTTACCAAGCGCCACGGCAACGATGTCGTGGTTGTGGTTTCGGCCATGGGTAAGTCGACCGACAACCTGATCAAGCTCGCCAATGAAGTCTCATCTGTTCAGCCAGATCGCGAACTCGACATGTTGCTCACCACGGGCGAGCGCATTTCCATGACTCTTGTCTGTATGGCCCTGGCCGGAGTTGGCATCGACGCCATCAGTTTCACGGGTAGTCAAGTGGGCATCATCACCGACACTGTGCACACCAAGGCCAAGATTCTTGAAGTGAAGGGCGACCGCGTTCGTGAAGCTCTTGCTCAAGGCAAGGTGTGTGTTGTCGCCGGCTTCCAAGGCGTGAGCACCGATAAAGAGATCACCACTCTTGGTCGTGGCGGTTCAGACACCACCGCGGTTGCACTTGCCGCTGCGCTTGGTGCCGATAGTTGCGAGATTTACACCGACGTCACAGGTGTATTTAGCGCCGACCCACGCATTGTTCCGCAGGCCCGCAAACTGCAACACATCAACTTTGATGAAATGCTTGAAATGGCTGGCGCTGGTAGCAAGGTTCTTGCACTGCGTTCAGTGGAATTTGCTCGTAATCACAATGTCCCGATTCAAGTGCGTTCCAGTTTCACCTGGGAACCCGGCACTTGGGTCACTAGTCAGGAGCCTTCGATGGAAGATCCCATTATCTCTGGTGTTGTCACCGATGTCAGCGAAGCCAAAGTCACTGTGCGCAAGGTGCCCGATCGTCCAGGTATTTCGGCGGCGTTGTTTGAACAGCTCGCGGACTCAAACGTGAACGTCGACATGATCGTGCAGAACACGTCAACTGATGGCAACACTGACATCAGTTTCACTGTGCCTAAAGCTGACATGAAAGTTGCGCAAGGAATCGTTGAGTCGGTCGCTAAAGAAATCGGTGCGGCCGGAATTGCACAAGATGACGCAATTGCCAAGATTTCATTGGTCGGTGCCGGAATGAAAACGAGCCCCGGCATCGCAGCAAAGATGTTCCGCACCCTCGCCGACAACGGTGTCAACATTCAAATGATTTCAACATCGACTATTCGTATCTCAGTTGTTATTGCTTCGGCCGATCTTGAAAAGGCGGCACGTTCATTGCACACTGCATTTGGTCTCGACAGCGGCCAGTCATATAGCGCTCCGTTACCCGAGCGGAAATAACGCATGTCGCGAGCGCGTCGTCGTCAACATGTGCCGTGGAATGCGGCCGGTCGTGCATCTGAAACTCAAGGTGATGGCGACAGTGTTGTGCGCGACACTGGCTGGGTTTTCAACAATGAAACTGGGCAACAACTGACCCTTGCCGAATTTGTGAATTCGGGTGAACAAGAAGTTGGCGCGTACTTGCAGTACTTCGGATTCTTGCCTGAAGAGAATGCACAACGTTCGCTCGTTGAAATTGGCGCGGGTATTGGCCGCATGACCGCTGGTTTTTCTCAGCGATTCAAATCGGTTGTGGCGTGCGATCTTGATGCGGCGTTTCTTGAGCGTTGTCGCGAAGCAGTTGGTAAGTTCGGAGTTCCTGAACGTCTGTCAACATCACATGTTGCCGACGGTAAGACGCTCGCGTTACCTGATGCATCAACCGACATGGTGTTTAGTTACATCACCTTGCAGCACTGCGAAAGAGCCGACGCGTTGGCATTAACCGAAGAAGCTTTGCGGGTCGTGAAGCCAGGTGGCTATGTGCTGTTGAACTATCGCACCTGGGTGGTCGCCGACTTGTTGCTGTTTCCCGCTGGTGTGATGACCCGTGCTCTGTGGCGCGTGCCCACGATCGGAGCCTGGCTCGCCCGTCAACGCTGGTCGACCCGTCTCGGATGGCAAGCCAATCGTCTGACCCCCAAAGTGGTACTCGATCATTTGGCATCAAGAAAGATCGAACTACTTAGTCCGACATTGTGGTTCAACCACCGTCGTCGAATTGGTGGAGTTGACGGAATCCCGCAATGCACGTTCATTGGCGTGCACGGCAGTCACTGGTGGTTAATTGCCCGTCGGGCAGCCTGACCTGCCCGTTAGCCTTGCGTGTTATGCGTATAGGAGTAGTAGGAGCAACCGGCCAAGTAGGAAGCGTCATGCGCACCCTGTTGGCCGAGCGCAATTTCCCGATTGATGAGATTCGTTTTTTCGCTTCGGCCCGTTCGGCCGGCACGACCCTTCCGTGGAAGGGCGGTGAAATCACCGTTGAAGATGCGGCAACTGCCGACCCGAGTGGTCTTGACATTGCATTGTTTTCATCAGGTGCCACATCGTCTCGCGAACTCGCACCGCGCTTCGCTGCGGCTGGCGTGATTGTGATCGACAACTCGTCGGCGTGGCGTATGGATCCAGAAGTTCCGCTTGTGGTGAGCGAAGTAAACCCTGAAGAAATTCGCAATGCACCTAAGGGCATTATTGCTAATCCCAACTGCACCACGATGGCAGCAATGCCTGTGTTGAAAGTGTTGCACGCCGAAGCTGGTCTCAATCGTTTGATCGTGAGCACCTATCAAGCAGTGTCGGGCGGAGGACTTGCTGGCGTTGACGAACTTGATAAGCAGTCGCGTGAAGTTTCTGACAACGCCCGCGACCTCACCTATGACGGTGAAGCGGTTGTCTATCCAGCACCAACCAAGTTCACCAAGCCCATCGCGTTCAACGTGTTGCCATTCGCTGGCAAGTACACCGACGATGATTCGTTTGAGACCGACGAAGAACAGAAATTACGCAATGAAAGTCGCAAGATTTTGGCGATTCCGAACTTGCGAGTTTCGGGCACTTGTGTGCGTGTTCCGGTGTACACCGGCCACTCGTTAAGCATCAACGTTGAATTTGATCGACCAATTTCGGTGGCTCGTGCCAAAGAACTTTTGTCGTCGGCACCTGGTGTTGTATTCACCGATGTGCCAACTCCACTTGAAGCTGCTGGAAAAGACCCGAGTTTCGTTGGTCGTATTCGACAAGACTTGTCACTTGAAGATGGTCGTGGCTTGGTGTTGTTTGTGAGCAACGACAACTTGCGCAAGGGTGCTGCGTTAAACGCAGTGCAGATTGCTGAACTGTTTCTGTAAAGATCAGTTAGCACGCACAGGGGAGAGCCGCGCATCGCGGACATCCGTTGGCATAACGTTCAACGCAAGCAGATAAGTCGACGCCCATTTGATTGGCGAGGGTTGCAACCCAGGCCAACACATCACCGAATTCGTGTTCTTGTTGCGCCTTGGTTCCCTTGCGCACAGCTTGAGCCAACTCACCGATTTCTTCGGCTAGCCAGGCAACAGTTGAAGGCACGCCGCGGGCACGATCGCGATCGCCGTAGGTACGTTCGATGACATCTTGAAGTTGCGCAATATCCACGGGTTCACCGTAGAGCGAAATGAGCCGGTAAATGGCACATCCCCCGCCGAAGCGGGGGATGTGTGCTGGTCGGGGTGAGAGGATTTGAACCTCCGGCCTCCACGTCCCGAACGTGGCGCGCTAGCCAAGCTGCGCTACACCCCGATGGTGCATAAAACGAGCCTATAGGGAATGGGCAGTTTCCCCTAATTGCCCACTCGGGATTTGGCAGTCGTTCTACCAACCCCCGATTAGTCTGCGCCAAGAGACTTGCGAGGAGCCAACGATGAATCTGAAGTTTTTGCAAAGGTTCAGTGCCGGTGTTTTGGGCTTGGGGTTACTCATCGGATGCGGCGGTGCGGTCGGTATAGGTGACGAGGGTTTAACCCCGATTTCGGAAGTACCGATCACCGAAGCGGTCACGACTGTGGTCGATGCGCCGACGACAACTGCGTTTATTGACACACGCCCGGCTTGTTCGATGTCTGCGGTTGATCCCAATCAGATGAACCCAATTGGTCAGACGGTTGATGGCCTCAATTTGATCAGGTGCATTGGCGATTGGATGATCACACAGAACTTTCCCGACTGCGGCGAATGTGAAGGCGTCACACCGTTTCACATTGAAGACAACGCGTGGAAAATGTACGACCCGATGTATATCTACTGCTACTCGGTTCCCGATGATTACGGCCCCGACCCTGAAGGCGCAACAATTGCCGAGAGTTTTATCATGACCACAATTCAAATTGCCGTTGCGGGCTATGCATGTGATCAAGAAAATAAGGGTTATCAACCCGAAAGCGCCACCGATCAATTGCTGTATGGCGACGTTGGTCCCCGAGTGTCTGCGTTACAAGAAGCGCTCATTGCTGCAGGATTTCTTGAAGATTCTGCCGACGGCGAATACGGTCCAGCAACGGTTGAAGCAGTCATGAACTTTCAGTATTCGCAGAATGTCCCAGTAGATGGAATCGCTGGACCTAACACCCACGAGTTGTTGGGTATCGCGTACCCGTAGTTAGTTGGCAGTTGCGACTTCTGCTTCTGACGCGACTTCTTCAACTACTTCAATGACCGGTTCGTCGACTGCGGGGATTCCTTCAGCGAAGCAACCGCCACCGGCGATGGCCTTGCTTGCCCGGCGTAAACGCAATGCATCAAGCGGCTTAATGAGCCAACCGTCGGCGCCACTACGACGAGCCATGTGCACATCGGCTTGACGATCGAGCAACATCAAGATCGGAACATGGGGCAACGTGCCACCACTTTCGTCGAGACGAAGGTCCATGGTGACCGCAATGCCACCCATGGTGCCGATCTGTAAATCAAGAATCACGAGATCGGGTGTACGACCCTTGACGACCCCAACGACCGAGCGTCCGTCGCGACAATGGGTGAAAGTTGTTTCGGGTCCGCCAAGGGCGGCGACGACTTCGTCGACCAGCCAGTCAGCATCGGTAGCCAGGATCACATGCACGTCTGAAACGCTACCTCGTGGGCGTGCTGGCGACGAGATCCCGCCCCAAATCGGCGATGGCATCAAGATCGTGGACGTCGGTGGCCCGCTGGTAAAGGCGAACCACGAGCGCCGTCCCCACTGAATCGAGCAGTGGCTTCAAGGTGGCTTCTTCGGACTGAACGATGCGACGCACGTGAGCCAGGTTGCCGTGCAGGGCCGCCAGTTCGGTGTCGCCAGCTTGTTCGGCTTTGCGTGCCGCGGTAGCCGACGAGGTGGCCGAACCCTTGCCAAATTTTGGCTGTAGGCGGTTGATGATCAATCCGGTCACTGGGGTACCCACTCGCGCGAGTTCATCGGTGAAAAAGATCGCCTCGCGAATGGTGTCGTGATGTGCCGAAGCCACCACAACGTATTTGCTGTCTGTTGACTTCAGCAAAGTTTGCACGGCTAGGGCGCGTTGACGAAAGCCTTCTTCAATACCTTCAAAGGCTTGAAAGAAGTTGATGGCATCGGCCAACACATCGGCGCCAATGACGCGGCCAATTGTTTTCAAAATTGGTTGTGCGGCAAAGTTCAAAACGCGCAGACCACCACGAGCGGGCATCACCAACCAGCGATACACGCGGTGGTCAAGAAAGTTCATGAGCTTTTGCGGAGCCTCAAGAAAATCAAGAGCCTCGCGAGTTGGGGGAGTATCAACGATGACAAGATCAAAACGATCGTCATTAAACAACTCATACAGTTTTTCAGCAGCCATATATTCTTGGCTGCCCGAGAGGCGACTCGCGATATTGCTATAGAACGGGTTCGTCAAAATCGCTTGTTCTTGTTGCTTATTTCGCGACTGTTGACGAATGACTTCGTCAAATGTGGCACGAGCATCAAGCATCATGGCCCACAACTCTCCCGAAGATTTGTGTTGTACGCGACTGGGTTCATTGCTCAATTCAGATAACCCGAGTGCATCAGCCAAACGTTTTGCGGGATCAATCGTGATCAACACAACTCGGCGACCGATTTTGGCAGCTTGCATCGCTAACGCCGCAGCAGTTGTTGTTTTGCCGACACCGCCCGAGCCGCAGCACACAACAATGCGCGAAGTTGAAATGACGTCGCGGAAATTCTTCTTGCTCATGATTGTGTGCTCACTTCTGCAAGCAAAACTTTCGCCAAAGTTTTGATATCGCCGGCCGATAAGCCTGCACTTGCAATATGTGGCAACGAAATTGAACCAGTCGCAACAAGTTGATTGACGCGTTTAACTTCATGAGCATGCATCGCGCAACGTGATGCTCGATAGCGCGCTGCATCACCGAGTTCGTCGTCCGGCAATCGGCCAGCAGCGACGAGAGCCGTGATTTCTGGAGCCTGATCAACTCCGTTGATCACAACTGGCCCGAAATGAACACCAACGGTTTCGGTGAGTAGTGCAGTGGTCTCGAGCAACTCGTTGACGGGAGTGGTTTCGGGCAGGGTCACCATGATCACCCGACATTTTTCGGGATCGTGCAACATCGCCAGGACTTCGTTGGCTTGCGAGTGCAAAGGGCCACCGCTGATGGTCTTGGCCATCGCTGCGGGGGACTGTAAAAACGACATGGCATGCCCTGCTGCCGGGCCGTCGACGATGATCAGATCGTGATCGCCCTCGGGGCCAGTGAGACCAACTAAATGCTTGAGCTTGCCCAAGACCAAGAGATCGTCAATCCCTGGTGCGGCGCTGGCAACCACGCCGACGACGCCAGTTGACACCAACCTTTTGGCCAATAGGGCGAGTCCTTGGGTCGCTAGGTAGTCCTGCAGAGCATCGCTTGCGGTCAATGAGCGCAACAGAATCGAACCGGTCTTTTTTGGACCAAGTCCGCTTGAAATGGTGGTGCCGTCGTAGTCAGACCCATCGGTTGGGGTTCCACCCAGCAATTCGCTCAAACCTTGGCGCGAGTTAAGCGTCACAACTAGTACTCGAAGTCCGAGATCGGCTGAGGCGCGTGCCATCGCAGCCGTTACGGTTGTCTTGCCGACACCACCCTTGCCGGCCACCACAAGCATCCGCGACATGGTGAACAGTGGGTCATTATTTTTCTTTTTCGGAGACACTCGTGCGCAGACTAGCCATCCTCTTCATCGCCGTCGGCTCTGTGCTCGGCTTTATTGATGTGGCACATGCGTCATCGGGTACCGAACCGCCTACTCAAGAGGCAGTGACAACCAGTGCCGCAGTGACCGCGACGGACTTAGCCCCAGTTGACGTGTTACAGGTCTCGGGCCTGATCGACAACATCATCGTTGATGCGATCAACAACGCGATCGCTGATGCTGAAACCAATGGAGCGCAAGCTCTCGTTTTGCAGATCAACTCGAAGGCTTCCTTAGTCGGTCGAGACACGATGCGCGATTTGTACAATCGCATTGCCAACGCGACTGTGCCAGTTGCGATTTGGGTCGGACCTTCGGGTTCGAAGGCAACTGGACTTGGCGCACAACTTTTGTCGGCCGCCGATGCAACAGGCATGGCCCCCGGGACTCGTATTGGTAAGTCCGGAACTCCGCTCGTTGATGGCGTTGACTTTGGTGAAGCCACCGATGAGTTGCGTACCAAGACACTTGGCTTTCAAGATGCTCGTCGTGGTGGCGCATTGAAACTAGAAATCAGTGACGAAGGTGCTCCGACAATTCGCAACATGGTGTACGCACTTGATGGTCTCACCTTCGACGGCATCACCCTCGATACCGCTGTTGAAACTCTCAACGATGACGGCAGCGTTTCAAATGACATCACGACGGTCCGTTTCCACAAACTTGGTTTGTGGGCTCAGATGTTGCACACATCAGCGAGCCCTCCAGTTGCGTACTTGTTCTTGATCATTGGTCTTGCGCTTTTGATCTTTGAATTCTTCACTGCTGGTATTGGTGTTGCTGGTGTCGTTGGTGCAGTGCTGTTGATGCTCTCGTTCTACGGTCTTGGCGAATTACCCGAACGCAATTGGGCGCTCATCTTGATGTTCCTCTCGATGTTTGCCTTCTCGATTGATGTGCAAGTCGGGATTCCACGTTTCTGGACCGGCATTGGTCTTGTGGCGTTCAGTGTTTCGTCAGTCTTTATGTTCCCGGTTTTTGATCAGCAATCGTTGTTTTGATCAGCAATCGTTGAGCGTGTCATGGTTGAGTCTTCTCGTTGGCATCGGTGGAATTGCACTCACGTTTGTGTCGGGTATGCCGAGCATGACCCGAACACGCTTCGCAACACCAACGGTGGGACGTGAACGTCTCATTGGCGAAGTTGGTATGGCGATTTCTGACATCAGCCCCGATGGCGCAGTGCAGATTGGCGCAGCCCGCTGGAAGGCTCGCACCAACCGTGCAACTCCCGTGAAGTCTGGCGAAATGGCGCGCGTTGTTGCGATCGACGGAATTGTTTTGCAGGTTGAACCTGAAGAGGGCGGAGCCCGCGATTACCGCGAGCGTCGGCCCAAAGAAGTCGCTGCTGCCGAAGAGAACTAAGCGTGACGATATGAGCGATGCAATTCAAACTCGTCGCCAATTAGCGATCAGTGCATATAACAATGCATCGGACATTCTTGATCGCAGCGAACTTTCAGAAGAAGATGCTTATCGAGCATTGTGTGAAGCATTGGCCTCACGGGCACTATGGGAGCCCATCGGCAACGCGATGAACTTGTTGATTGGCGATTGGCAAGTTGCTCGAGCTCTCACCGTCAATGGCATGGCCGAAGATGCTGTGGCATTGATTGAATCGGCAATCGCTCGGGCTATTGAAAACGCAGTTGATGATTGGTTGATTGCTTCACTACATGAGGGCTATTCGCGCGCGTTGTTGAATGCTGATGACGAGCGCTATGGCGATGTGTACATGGTGACGGTTCAACTGATTGCCGGAATCAGCGACCTCGAAGATCGCTCAATTATTGAATCGCAATTTGCCGATCTTCCTATGCCCTAGAGATCTGTGGCCGTATGAGACTTTTTGATGAGCCCCCCATGCAACCTCAGGAACTGTTGCCTCACGACGGCAGCGCGTTGTATCGCCCAGGATTTTTCAACTCTGTTGATTGCGATCGGATGTTTCGTTCAATCCTGGATGAAACCCCGTGGGAGGCGCGCAACATCATCTTGTTTGGTAAAGAAGTTCCACAACCGCGACTGGCCTGTTGGTATGGCGACTTGGCATATTCGTATTCCGGAATCACGCTTGATCCACGTCCAATGACGCCGACGTTGCTCGAAATCAAACAACGGTGTGAAGAGGAAACCGCTACTCAGTTCAACTCGGTCCTAGTCAACCTGTATCGCGATGGCGAAGACTCGATGGGTTTACACGCCGATGATGAACCCGAACTTGGTGGCGAGCCGGTCATTGCTTCGGTGAGTTTCGGAGCCGAACGCAACTTTCGTCTACGTCATCGCGAGACGAAAGAGTTACAGCAAGTTTTTTTGGCATCTGGATCATTGTTGGTGATGAGTGGTTTGTCGCAGGTCTGTTGGATGCATGACATACCAAAGACAAAAAAGTTTGTTGAGCCGCGCATCAACCTGACTTTTCGCTATATCAATTTGATCTAGATCTTTGGCCCAGCGATTCGTACATCTCCACGGCGGCGTGTCATGGCTCGCGCATCAAGTTCGCCGGCCAAGGGGACCGAGTGTTTGCGGGTGACGCCGAGTGCTTCACGGAACTGCGACATCGTGAATCCTTCGGGGTTTGTTTGTAAGAGCTGAGTGGCAACAGTGCGAGCAGTGTCGAGTGCCGAGATATGGAACCATTCGCCTTCTCGTTCGAAGAGCAGACCAGCTTTAGCGAGCCGACGCAGTTCAGGTGGTGTGATTCCAGTTGGTGCGGTAGGTGAACAGCCCTCTATGGCCAGACGTTCAATGACGGGATGATCAAGTAGCGGATCATGGATGCCAGCGATGGTGATCCGGCCTTCTTTGATTGACAATTGCGGGAGAGTTGCTACTACCAAACGTTGGCGTTCATCGAGCGACAATAAATCGATGCCACCGTCACCACCTTTGGCGATCAGCGATTCGATCGTGGCAATTGTTGAAGCAAGAACTTCAGGAGCAACTATCCACTCACCGAATTGTGGTTCACATTTTTCACCCGTCAGAAGAGCCAGCCGATCAGCTTGAATCCAACCGTGCTCGGCAATCACCCGTTCAACCGAGCGTGAGGGCTGGGCGCGAGAAGCTGGCAACTTAGGCGCAACATCAAGAATCTCACCACCACCAACGGTTTCAGATCGTCCACTTTCGCGCAGAACAAACCGATCTCCGGGAAGTAGTGGCACTGCTCGTGCGAGGTGCAGGCGAACCAAACCTTGGTTACCAGGAGCAATTGATTCTGGTCCGAGTACTCGCACCCGTGTCGGTATTTCGTCCGAACCGATATGCACGGTGAAGGCTCCACGCCGCGAAACGACATGGCTCAACGAAGTCAATACTTGAAGTGATGCATCAACACGATCAGAGAGATGCCAGTTGTTGTCTTTGATCACCACATTGCCGCGAAGAAGTTCTGAATGTTCGATCCCTGACAGATTGAGTGCGACACGGTGACCAGGCTCAATTGATTCAACTGCCTGACCTAACGTTTGAATTCCACGAATCTTGGCTTCCCGACCAGAAGGTGTGATGATCACATTGTCGCCAATAGAAAACGAACCATCGGTCAGTGTTCCGGTGACAACCGTGCCGCTACCTTTGGCCGCAAAAACTCGATCAATAAACAAGCGAGGTCGCTGATGATCACTTGATGGCGCGCTTTGCTGTGAGAGCGCATCAAGAGCAGCGATGAATTCATTGAGTCCTTCACCGGTTGTTGCACTCAAGCCGATCACGGGCGCATCTTGCAAGAAAGTGCCGGCGACATGGTCGGCAATATCCATTGTTGCGAGTTCGCGATCATCGGCATCGCACAGATCGATCTTGGTCAGCGCGATCATTCCATGTTTGACTCCAACGAGTTCAAGAATTCGTAAGTGCTCTTCGGTTTGAGGTTTCCAACCCTCGTGACCATCAATGACCAAGATGCAGGCATTGATTCCGCCAACTCCGGCCAGCATGTTGCCAATGAATCTGGTGTGGCCAGGAACATCAATGAAGGCGATGCTTTCGCCACTGGGTAATTGCATATGAGCAAATCCCAGATCGATCGTTAATCCACGTTCTTGTTCTTCGACCCAACGATCGGGGTTGATGCCAGTGAGTCGGCGAATCAATGTTGACTTGCCATGATCAACATGGCCGGCGGTGGCAATGATGCGCATGTCAGCAGATTTTCTTGAGTGCCTCAATCAACACTGCATCATCGCTTGGGTCGACGGTTCGTAAATCAAGAATGGTCGTGCGATCTTTCACGCGCGCAATGATTGGTGGCTGGCAGTTGCGCAGCGCAACGAGATGATCGCCATCAATTGAGACTCCCACTGAATTGATCGTGATACCTGGTGCGCTGCCGGCACCGGGAAGAGACTCACAGTCAACTACTTGACCCACGCCAGTTTCAGCAACGATTGATTGTGCACGAGTTCGTAGTGCGCCAACTGGCGTAGTCGCCATTCGCCAGAAGGGGATGTCATTTTGTGCGGTACGAGCAAGATACGACAGCAGTGTGTTGTGTAACGACGACAAAACTAAGCCGCCGGGTCGCAGAGCGCGGGCTAGGGGATGGGCGGCGCAGGCGTCGACTAAGTCGCGTCGCCCAACAATGAATCCAGACTGAGGGCCACCCATCAATTTGTCGCCACTAAATGTCACGAGGTCGGCGCCAGCAGACAATGTTTGTTTTGCGGCGGGTTCGCCGTTGAGCCACGAAGGTGGACCATCGCTGAGCCAAGGACACGCGGCATCAAGCAATCCCGAACCAATGTCGGATACGACAGTGACACCAAGAGTCGAAAGTTGATCAACCAAAGTTTCTTCGACGAAACCTTCAACCCGATAATTTGACGGGTGCACTTTGAGAACTAGTGCTACATCAGTGGACTTTTTATCAATGGCTTTGCGGTAATCGGCAAGGCGCGTGCGATTGGTCGTGCCGACATCAAGTAGCCGTGCGCCAGATTGTTCCATGACTTCAGGAACTCGAAAGCCTCCACCAATTTCGACGCTCTCGCCGCGACTCACCGCGACATCGCGTCCGTGGGCGAGAGCGGCCAGTACCAACATGACTGCGGCGGCATTGTTGTTGACGACCATGGCCGACTCGGCACCGCAAGCGCGGGCGACCAATTGTCCGATGCCGGCTTGGCGACTGCCGCGCTGACCGATACGTAAATCAAATTCGAGATTCTGGGCGCGAGCCGATTGCGAATGCGCAACCGGAGAACGACCGAGGTTGGTGTGGGCAATTACTCCGGCCGCGTTAATGACTGGAACCAACAAACACTGAGCAATGTCGTTGGCTATGTGCTCGGCTAAATCAGGGTTGCCGGCAGCGATGGCTTGGCGCGCGGCGTCGACCAACAACGGATGTGGCAATCCGATGTGGGCAAGTGAACGTGCCAAAGAATCAACGCTGGGTGGCCGAGAAGTCATTAACGATGACGCTATCTCTTGTGATCACACGCTGACTAGGGTGAGTACGTGATCTTGTTCTTGTTGTTCATCGTGGCTCCCATCGCCGAGCTGTACACCATCATTCAGATGAGCGGGGCCATCGGCTTTTTCAACACTTTGGGCCTCATGATTGCTGTTGGCTTCATCGGGAGTTGGCTGGTTAAACGCGAAGGAATGCGCGTTTGGAGTCGATTCAACCAAGCGGTTGCTCAAGGGAAGATTCCAACAAAAGAGATGGTTGATGGGGTATTGATTCTTGGTGCAGGCGCATTGTTGCTCACTCCGGGCTTTCTGTCAGATGTCTTCGGCATCTTGATGTTGTTCCCGGTGACACGTTCAGTGTTTCGCCAGTACCTGATGAAGCGGGCCAAGAAGGGCGGTATGTTTTTCTCAACTGGCTTCCCTGGTTCTGCACCAGGTGGCCAGCAACATAGCGGCTATGCCTCAGGTGATTACATCGACGTCGATGTTGAAGAACCCCGCGGCGAGCTGGAATAACTGATGTCGCAAAATCAAGATTTTGATCCGTCAAGTGTTGCGATCAAGCCGGCAGCGACAGTGATGCTCTTGCGCGAAAGCGATGAGCAGGGTGTTGAAGTCTTCATGATGCGCCGAACAACTAAAGCGGCGTTCGCTGGTGGCATGTACGTCTTTCCAGGTGGAGCAGTTGATGCCGAAGACTCGTCGTATGAGATTGCTGCAATACGCGAGTGCTTCGAAGAAGCTGGCGTGCTGTTAGCCCGAACACC
>JBEDJE010000014.1:0-9328 GCA_041172985.1 Actinomycetota bacterium | reverse complement strand
GTCTAATCGATAAAAGGGCGGTCGTAATGTCACGGGTCGTGTCACTGCTCCGGCTAACGCAATACAAGCCTGATAACTGTCATACATCGGTTCAAGTAATACAACTTCGTCATCAGTTTCAAGAATCCCCAGTAGAACTCCTGCAAGCGCTTCAGTTGCTCCAGCGGTCACTAGAACTTCTGAATCGGGATCGTATGACAAGCCCCAAAAACGTAATTGATGTTCACAAATTGCCCGACGAAGTTCAGGAACACCCGGACCTGGAGGGTATTGATTTTGACCACTGCGAATCGCGTCTACGGCTGCATCAAGTACTTCTTGCGGTCCGTCGTAGTTGGGAAAACCTTGACCAAGATTGATTGAATTTGTCTCAGCGTCATCTCAGCAAAAATGGTTGAGCCAAAACCCTGCAACTTTGAGTTGAGGTACGACACTCGAGCCGACTGACCAGACATAGCTGTAGGTTATGCGCAATTCACGAGCGAAGTTCGGCCTCAACGGCATCAAGTAACCCACTTGCACCGAACCGAAACGTTGCGGGTGTTGCCCAAGTTGGCCCCATGATGGCATCTGCTAAATCGAGATATTGCTGGGCGTCAGCAACTGTGCGAATACCACCCGACGGCTTGAGGCCAACTGGTCGCCCAGAATCACGGATCACGTGCAGCATCGTCCTTGCTGCTTCGAGGGTTGCTGAAACTTTTGTTTTGCCAGTTGATGTTTTGATGAAATCAGCTCCGGCTTTAATTGCTAATTCGGAAGCTCTCCGAATAATGCCTTCATCAAAAAGTTCTCCGGTTTCGAGAATGACCTTCAGATGATCAGGAGCATGAACGACTTCGCGAATCGCCTGAACCATTGATAGCACTGAGGCTTCGTCGCCCTTGATCATTGACCCAAACGGAATCACAAGATCAATTTCATCGGCTCCAGCATCAAGCGCCGACACGGTGGCGTCGACAACTGCATCAACATCATTTCCTCCATGCGGAAAATTCACGACAGTGGCGACTTTGATTGAAGTCCCTTGAAGAAGTGATGCGCTCAATTCAAGAAAACGAGGCCAGATACAAATCGCGGCCGTATTGCCGAACTCACCTTGCGCACGCTCGCATAGTGCGACGATGTCTTCATCGTTGCAAATATCATTCAGATTAGTGAGATCAATCAACGACAAAATTCGTTCTGCCGAAGGTTGAGTGCTCATGAAACAAATCCAACCAAATTGTCTGGTCCAAATGATGTTGGCAAGAGTTGTTCCATCGTAAATATTGCGCGGACTCCATCTGGTCCACAGGCATAAATTGCTGTATCACTCTTGGCGAACTCGCGGACTCTTTGGCGACATCCACCGCAACATGTTCCGACTTCAGCACTGTCACAAATGGTGACAAGAGCAAAGATTTCTTTTTCGCCCCCAGCGATCATCGCTGCGATCGCACTCGCCTCAGCACAGTTACCAACCGGATATGCCGCGTTTTCGACGTTGCAGCCGACATATATGTTGCCAAGCGGTGTCAGGATCGCCGCACCCACTAAAAAGTGTGAATACGGCGCATACGCTCGGGCTTGAACCGCTTGGGCTTGTTCAAAGAGTTCGTGAACATGATGTTCTGAGGGCGTCTTGGCGAATTCGATGATCGGATGGCTCACAGAACAACCTTATGACACCTTGTCATGTGCGAACATGAAATGTGCTGAAAAGAAGTGTCTTGAGTTTTTGGAGCTGGTTCGCCCTCGGTGTCATTGTCATCGTCTGGACACCTTTGGTCTTTATCGTCTGGATGACGACGACACCATTTGATAAAGGTCGTTATGCGACCGGTTACACCTTCCGACGACTTTGCGTTTTGCACCAGTGGCTCAACCCACTATGGAAATTTCGCACGAGTGGTGAATTGCCCAAGAACAAACGCAATCCTTATGTGATGGTGTCTAACCACGAGAGTTTTGTCGACATGCTCTTGATCAGCCACCTGAAGATCGAAATGAAGTGGTTGAGCAAAGAATCAATTCTGAAGATTCCATTGGTCGGATGGATGATGAAGATGTCTGGAGACGTCTCACTCGTACGTGGAGATCGCTCAAGTGGCGCTGCAGCATTAAAAGTCTGTGAGACCTGGCTTGATCGCAAAATGTCCGTGATGATTTTCCCCGAAGGCACCCGCAGTCTTGATGGAGAAATTCGGGCCTTCAAAGATGGCGCATTCAGATTGGCTATTACGACGGGCACCCCCATCTTGCCGATGGCAGTTCATGGCACCCGCTCGGCACTTCGCAAGCATGACTGGCGAATGGGTGACACCAATGCCGAAGTTCGCGTCCTTGAGCCCATCAGTACCGTTGGTATGACCGAGGACGATATTCCGGTTCTACGTGAGCGAGTTCGAGATCTCATTGTGGCCGAAGTGGCCAAAATGAGCGCTGCCGCTTAAATCAACGACCAGCCAAAATTAACGACCGGAATGTCCGAAGCCGCCGCCACGGTCATTGTCGTCGAGTTTGTTGACTTCATTCCACTGCACCTGTGAAACGGGTTGAATCACCAATTGAGCGATTCGGTCGCCTCGGCTGATGCGATACGGGTTTCGGGGGTCGGTATTCACCAAGACCACCTTGATCTCGCCGCGGTAGGCCGAATCAATGAGCCCTGGGCTATTTAAGACCGTGACCCCGTTCTTCAGGGCCAATCCGCTACGCGGCAAGACAAAACCCGCATATCCCCTCGGAATAGCGATGGAAATGCCCGTGGGCATCAAGATTCGCCCTCCCGCTGGGGCGATCGTGATTTCCTCGCGGGCCATGAGATCTAGGCCTGCGTCACCCTCGTGGGCGTAGGTCGGAAGGTCGAGTTGTTTGTCGAGACGAACAACGGAGATGCTGAGTGGCAAATCGGTCATGCCATGACGATACGTGGTCAGAAGCAAGATTTGAAAAACGAGACGATTTAGAAACGGCGCATTGATAGATCGCCACAGCGATGGCGTATCGTCTCACGTGTGCTTGTGTGGATGGACTTAGAAATGACTGGGCTCACGCCCGAAAAAGACGTGATTGTCGAAATCGCCACAATTGTCACCGACGACCAACTCAATGTGATCGCCGAGGGACCAGATCTTGTGATCCATCAAACCGACGAGGTTTTGGCAGTCATGGACAAGTTCGTGGTCGATATGCATACAAAATCCGGACTCCTTACCATGATTCGTGAGTCAACGATCACTCTCGAGCAGGCCGGTCAACAAACTCTCGATTTCATCAAAGCTCACGTACCCGAGGCACGCACGGTTCCTCTGTGTGGCAACTCGATTGGTACCGACCGTCGATTCTTGGCGCGCTATTTGCCCGACATCGAAAATCACTTGCACTATCGCTCAGTTGATGTGAGCACGATCAAAGAATTAGTCAAGCGTTGGTATCCCGGCAGCGACAGCGTGCGACCCTTCAAAGTGGGTAAGCACCGTGCTCTCGACGATGTGCATGAAAGCATCGCCGAATTACGCTTCTACCGCGAGAAGGTTTTTGTTCAATGACTCAGTCAGTCCCCCGAATACCTAAACAAGAACAATTGCCGGCGAGTGATGACATCCTCGAAATCGCACCAGGTGTTTTACGGGCACAGTTGCCAATCTCTATTCCCGGACTCGGCCACGTCAATATGTACGTGCTTGAAGATGAGCGCGGTGTCACTTTGGTCGATCCAGGCCTTCCCGAGAAGGCCAGTTATGCGGTCGTCAAAAAACGTCTCATACAAATGGGTGTTCCCCTCAAGCGGGTTCACTCGGTCATTGTGACCCATAGTCATCCCGACCATTTTGGTGGTGCACATTGGCTGCAGGCCGAAACTGGTTGCGACATCATCACGCACGAAAAGTTTCGCGTCTTTTGGGATCCAACCGAACCACCTGATGTCGATATTGATGACCCAGAAAATGCTCCTAAACATCGCATGCCGTGGGAACCTCCGCCGTGGGGCGGACCCGGAATGGACATCCCCTTTAAGCGTCGCGCGCGTATTGCCGTTACTCGTCGAATTCCTAAACTCATGCGCTTGCCCCGACCAACAATTCGCCTAGCTGATGCCGAACACTTTCGCTTTGCCCGTCGCGATTGGGTTGCGGTTCATACCCCTGGACACACCGCCGACCATTTGTGTTTGTTCGACCCCGAACATGGACTGATGATTTGTGGCGATCATGTCTTGCCCAGCATTACTCCACATATCAGCGGAATGATGCCAGCGAAAGATCCTCTCAACCTCTTTTTCGAGTCGCTTGACAAAGTTGCTGCCTTTGGCCCACAGGTGAAAATTGCGTTGCCGGCACATGGCGGCATCTTCACCGATCTTGCTGGTCGCGCCAATGACATCAAAGAACATCATGTCGGACGACTTCAAAAATTACGTGATGCTTGCATTGAAGTGAATCGACCCACAACAGTGATGGAAATGTCAACGTATCTTTTCTCACCACGATCACAAGGTGGCATGGCCGATAGCGAAACATACGCCCACCTTGAGCATCTTCGCTTAGCCGGCGAAATGGATCGCGTCGATATAGATGGGCGTTACCAGTACACACTGAAGGACTAATTGGTGGCAGGCTGTACTCATGAGCAGTCGCCCAAACGTTCTCTTCATCACTCTTGATCAGTTTCGTGGTGATGCGCTGTCATGCGCCGACCATTTCATTGTCAAAACTCCGAACCTTGATGAATTAGCTCAGTCGGGAGTGCGTTTTTCGCGCCACTACACCCAATCAACTCCGTGTGCGCCAGGTCGAGCTGGGCTCTACACGGGTATGTATCAAATGAATCACCGCGTTGTCGCTAACGGAACTCCGCTTGATAATCGATTTGACAATGTCGCTCGTCTTGCACAACGAAGCGGCTATCAAGGAAAGCTATTTGGCTATACCGATCAATCCATAGATCCACGAATGACCGTCAGTCCCGATGATCCGCGTTTACAGACCTATGAAGAGATACTGCCCGGATTTGAATGGCAGCTCAATCTCACTGGTCCTCATCAGCCTTGGGTTGATTTCTTAACAAGTCATGGCTACGACACATCATCTGGTCACATGCTCATGTTGGACACCGAACATGAGCGACCAGTCGAACACAGCGTCTCAAGTTTCACTACCGATTGTCTCATTGATTATTTATCCAGCACCGAGGCCGACGAACCCTGGTTTATCCACGCCAGTTATCTTCGTCCTCACCCGCCTTATTCTGCACCTGGTCATTTTGCGCACATGTACGACCCCGCCGATGTTGGCCTTCCTATTGCTCCCGCTAACGGTCGTCACGGATTTCATGATCTGTTGCTGAAGATTCAAACGACGGCGGCACCGGTTGATGAATCAGAGATTCGTCATCTGCGTACTCAATACTTTGGCATGATCTCTGCCGTAGATGAACAAATGGGCAGGCTTTGGCAGAGCCTTCGTGATCTCAATCAATGGGACAACACCATCATCATCGTGACTGCCGATCATGGCGAACAACTAGGTGATCACGGACTCGTACAAAAAGTTGCTTGGTTCGAAGAAAGTCATCACATTCCGATGATTATCCGTGATCCTTCACGACCCCATGCTCATGGAAACATCGTCAAAGACTTCACCGAAAGTGTTGATCTGCTTCCGACTCTCGCCGAGATTTGGGAACAAACGATTCCGTTGCAATGCGATGGTCATTCGCTCATTCCTTTCTTGTCTGATCATGAACCCACTGATTGGCGCGAAGGCGCATCATGGGAATTTGATTGGCGATATGCACTCATCCCCCATGTACAAAATCAATGGCCTTGGGATGACCGACTCAACGAAAGCCACCTGGCGGTTCACCGCACAATTGATACCGCCTATGTGCAGTTCGGTGATGGGTCTTCGTTATGTTTTGATATTGCTACCGATCCAACCTGGCGAACACTTGTGACCGATCCAGAACGCATTTTGCATATGGCTCAACGAATGTTGGTCTGGCGTAGTCGTCACGCTGATCGAACACTCACCGGACTTCTCGTCGAGCACGGAGGAGTCGGTCAGTGGCCACCGGGAGTTTCTTGGAGAGAGTCCAAACAAGGAGAGAAAAAATGAATCCAGCGCAGTCAGAACGACACGCATTATGCAACCTGTTTCTTGAAGTGGGACCCGACGCACCGACATTGTGCGAGGGGTGGACCACTCGTGATCTCGCAGCCCACATCATTGTGCGCGAATCTCGTCCCGATGCCGCCGGTGGAATTTTGCTCAAGCCACTTGCTGCTTATGGCGAGAAAGTTCGCAAAGGTGTTGCGCAGCGTGATTGGAAATCATTGGTCGAGGCAATCCGCAATGGACCACCTCGTCTCTCGCCCATGAGACTCACATTTCTTGACCGACTCACCAACACGGTTGAATTCTTTGTCCACCTCGAAGATGTGCGTCGTGCCCAGCCCAACTGGCAACCCCGGACATTGCTGGACGACCTCGAAAAGCAGTTGCAAACGTCAATCACCCAAGGTGCCCGGCTGATGGCCCGTAAGTCGCCATGTGGTCTCAAGTTGCAGATCACTCACGGTCCACTCGTTCTCGCCAAGAAAGGCGAACCTACCGTCACCGTGACCGGTGAAGTCGGAGAACTCATCATGTTCGTCTACGGTCGCCAAGACCATTCGAGTGTCGAACTCTCTGGCCCCGACGAACTTGTTCAGGCCGTCAAGTCAACTGCCTTCGGGGTCTGAGTCCAAGCCGAGAAGGTCGAAAGTGGCACACTTGAAGTTGTGACGCGGGATATCGAAAAACTCATTGGCCAAATGACAATTGAGGAAAAAGCACTCCTCACGACCGGTGCCACGATGTGGTCAACCAACCCCGTTGATCGTGTCGGAATCCCAGCAGTCACAGTTACTGATGGTCCTGCTGGAGCACGAGGGCCCATTACCCCTGGTATCGGAACGCAAGTTGCAACATTGTGTATTCCTTGTGGATCTGCGCTTGGCGCAACCTTTGACGTTCTGCTCCTCGAAGAACTCGGCGTCGCTCTCGGTCACCAGACTCGTTCAAAAGGCGCGCGAGTGTTACTTGCCCCAACTGTCAATCTCCATCGCTCACCTTTGTTCGGTCGAAGCTTTGAGTGCTACTCCGAAGATCCACTTCTTTCGGGAAAGCTCGCTGCTTCGTTCATTCGAGGTGCTCAATCACAAGGAATCGCCACAACTGTTAAACACTTTGTTGGTAATGATGCCGAATTTGAACGTATGACGATCAATAGCGTGATTGATCAGCGAACTTTGCGTGAGGTATATCTGCTCCCATTTGAGTTGGCAGTTCGCGAAGGTGGATCACTCGGAATCATGACGTCGTACAACCGCATGAACGGTGTGTACTGCGCCGAAAACCGCGAACTCTTACAAAACATTCTGCGCGATGAATGGGGCTTCGAAGGTTTCGTCGTGACCGACTGGTTTGCTGGGTTTACAACTGAAGGTGCAGCCCACGCAGGTCTCGATCTCGAGATGCCGGCTCCACCACGTGGATACGGAAAGTTTTTAGCTGAGGCAGTCAAAGATGGTCGGGTCGACGAAGCCGATCTTGATCGGGCTGTTCGTACTTTGCTAGCAACATTTGATCGACTTGGTGCATTAGATGATCAACCGCAAGCGCCCGCTGCAATTGATCTGCCTGAGCATCGACAACTTGCGCGTCGCGCTGCAATCAGTTCGATGGTTTTGTTGCGTAATGAAAAAGTGAATGATCAACCGTTGCTTCCTCTCAATACGACTGGTCTGAAGTCAGTTGCCGTGATTGGTCCAAATGCCGAGCGCACCCGAATCATGGGTGGCGGTTCAGCAGAAGTACTTCCCCATCACCGCACTGCGATCATCGATGTACTGCGCGAGCGACTGGGTGCCAAAGTCTCGGTCCGTCACGAAGCCGGCGGCAACATCGACAAGACCACACCCACCGTCGATCCGCAATTCGTGCATCGCCCTGATGGGACACCAGGTTTCGAAGTCGTTGTTTTTGATCGCGACGCTTCCAACAAAACCGAGCTTGCTCGAGTACATCGACCCGACGGTCGGATCATGCTGGTTGCGCGCAACGATCCTGGTGTTCCAACATCGAGCTATCACTTCGCGGCAACTGGCATCGTGACGGTTGAAACGACCGGCCAATACATCGTCTCGCTCGTTGAGGTCAGTCCCTGTCGATTGTTGCTTGATGGCCAAATGGTTGTCGATGGTGCTTCAACGATTCCGGCACGCGGTCAATCTTTCTTTGGTATGGGAAGCGTTGAGCTCACGGCAATCGTTGATCTCGTCGCAGGACAACCCCACGAACTCGTTCTTGAATGTGATGCATCAAATAAGCAGTGGGCCCATGGAGCCCAAGTCGGATTGCAATTTGTTGAACAAGAAGATCCGGTACGTCGCGCTGTTGAACTAGCTGCCGAATGCGATATTGCTCTTGTCGTTGTCGGCACCACCGATGACTGGGAAAGCGAAGGGCACGATCGTGACACGCTCGAGTTACCTGGTCGTCAGGTTGAACTCATTCGAGCTGTGGCCGAAGCCAACAAGAAAACAATTGTGTTAGTCAACACCGGCGCTCCAGTTGATATGTCGTGGGCCAACGACATCCCTGCCTTGATGCAGATCTGGTTCGGCGGTCAAGAAATGGGTCATGCCGTTGTCGACGTTCTTCTCGGCGAAGCCGATCCTGGTGGACGACTTCCGACAACTATTCCCGAGCGCATCGAACACACCCCAGCATTTGGAAACTTCCCTGGCGAACATGGTCAGGTTCGATACGGCGAAGGGGTATTCATCGGATATCGCTGGTACGAATCACGTCACTTACCCGTACGTTTCCCGTTCGGACACGGTTTGTCCTATACGACGTTTGAAATCGGACAACCCGATTGCGATGACACCGAAATTGCCCTAGACCAAAAAGTTCAGATTCGTATTCCGGTCACCAACACCGGCAATCGTCATGGAACTGAAGTCATTCAGGTTTATGTGGCCCCTCGGAAGTCTTCGGTTCAACGTCCCGAGAAAGAACTCAAGAGTTTTGCCAAGGTGAGTTTGAAGCCGGGCGAAAGCACTGTCGTCACCATTGAACTCTCTCCACGCGATTTTGCTTTTTGGAATCCCGGAGACATGTATCGTTCAGTTCTTCGACCACAAGTCACTGGCGAATCTGCAACCATAGAACTTGATCAACAAGGAAATTGGCAGGTTGACCCTGGTCTCTATGAAGTTCTCATCGGAACGTCTTCGGTAGACATCGCACACCAAGTTGACATCGCTATTTCTGACGCAAAGATCTGAGAATATTGT
>JBEDJE010000013.1:0-13834 GCA_041172985.1 Actinomycetota bacterium | reverse complement strand
CGCTCGCTCACGGGTCGCTTCATCAAGTGGAACCAAAGTGGCAGCTTCAAGCACTGCATCAAGTAATCCTGAAAGTTCTTCTGGTGTTTCACCTTTGGCGCGAAGCGCAACGACAAAACCAATGAGCTGAGCAGGAGTCGCAGAACCCGACAAAATATTGGTCATCGCAGCTCGCGCATGTGCCGCGTCAAGATCACGACGATCAAGCAGTGAAGAGATCAGTTCGGGCCAGCCACCAATTGATTCAAGGGCGATTGATTCAATAGTCTCTGAAGTCTGGGGTGCCTCGGCCATGCGTCTGAGGCTAGCGAGACGCGTTAGGCAGTGCGACGGCGTTGCCGTATGAGGCGACGACGTTCGCGTTCAGAAGTGCCACCCCAGATTCCGACTTTTTCTCGACTGGCCAACGCGTGCTCGAGACACGAGATACGAACATCGCACCCGTGGCAGACCATTTTGGCAACATCAGCCTGATCTTCGGTTTCTGGAAAGAACATTTCTGGGTCAAGACCCCGACACGCTCCCAGCGACCGCCATATGACTTCCATTGGTTTCCCCTAGTGATTTCGACCCAAGCAATGGGAACGACTTCTCTTAGAGCGAGACAATAGAAGGCTCTTGTACGTTTGTGAATAGGCAAGAAAAAATAGCCCTGTGACCTGCCCTGATTGGGCTCAAAAGCTAACTCAGGGGCGTAAGTCGGCCAAGAATTCAGCAAGGTTCGCCGCTGAAAGCTCGATTTCTTCTAAGTAATCGGGGTGGTTGCAGGCCAGGACTGCCCCGCCCTTTGCCAAGGCTTCAATGTCGTCGCCCGAGAACTCAAACTGCACATAATGAACCGCTGCAGTGACATAGTCGCGGGTCAATTGGCTCTCGTGTTGCGCTTCGGTCTTGGCTGCAACTTCACGACCATTAGATAGGCGAAACACAATCGAGCCCTCAATACCTACAAGCTTGGGGAGCCACTCTTGCATTTGATCTTCACTGGTCAACTCAATAAACAAAGTCGCACACAGTTGACCAGGTTCGGGGATCATCGGATTGTAGATATCTATTTCGCCTTGGATCTCTTCATCAGTCGATAGCCGTTCAACACGCGACATCTCTTGAATCTGGTAGCGGATCGTGTCGCGATTTTCGAACATCACCGAAACAATTGTTCCGAGTGACAGACGACGACGCTGTTTGAGCGAAAGAACTCGAGCTTTGAATTCTTCGCGCTCACGCTCATAGGCACGAACATCGGCGATATCTGACAATGAAAGTTTACGGGGGGTCAACGTATTCATGTGATTCTCCAGTTTCAGAATTACTTGGGGGGTTGTTCTTCGGGAATTCCGTAGGCGCGTGCCACCAACGAAATGGGATGCAATGACACGCGTCCGGTTTGTTCGTTGATTGCACCGTTAGCAAGATGGCAATCGCCAGTCACGACATCGCCATCGGCCTTGATGATTTCGGCGGCAAGTTTTTGACCGATCGGAATGGAGAGTTCGGCGTTTTCTGCACGAAGACCCCACATGCCGTCGATACCTGAACACTGTTGAACAAGTTTGATCTTGGCGCCAGTGAGCTTCATCAAGTCACGGCTCTTCAACCCAATGTTTTGCGCACGCAAGTGACACGGAGTGTGATAAGTGATTGTCTCGGGAACATCGCCATTGAATTCGGTGTCGAGCGCTGTTCCATCAGCCTTATGCACTTTCATGAGGTACTCACTTGCGTCATAAGTATTGGCTGCAACGAGTTCAGCATCTGGCCCACCGACGTAGTCGAGGTAATCCTTTTTCAGGACATAGCCGCACGTCGGTTGAGGAACGACAATGTCATTACCTTTGCGCACGGTATTCGCGAGCGCCTTGACGTTCTTCTCGGCGATCTTGGTGAAGTTGTCAATATCGCCACTGTGCAAGAACGGAGCACCACAACATTGTGTCGTATCAGCCAACGTGCATTCAATACCGTTGCGTTCATACACCTTGATGAGGTCGTGACCGACTTCAGGAGCCTGGTACTCAACAAGGCATGTGGGGAAGAGCGCAACGCGTCCCTGGCGCTTGCCAAGTTTCAATTTCGGACGGCGATTAAACCATGTTGTAAAGCGTTGCTTCGCAAAAGGTGGGAGTACGCGTTCGCTGGAAACACCAGAGGTCACTTCAATCGCTTTACGAATCAGCGACCCCGGTTTTGCGCCCATCATCTTGTTCATTAAAGGAGCAGTCGATGTGGCAACTTTGCCAATCAGATCGGTGCGACCCATCACGTTCGTGGTGACCTTGTCACGCAGTGACACTTGATCGTTGGTGTGGCGCATCGCGTCAGCGCGCAACATCAATCGTGGGAAATCGAGCTCCCATTCACTCTGTCCGGGGATATACGGACAGTTGACGTAACACAGTTTGCATTGAAAACATTCGTCAATGACTTGGTCTTGTTGAGCCGGCGTCAACCGCCCGGCATCTTGATCGTCGTGCTGATCAATGAAATCAAAAAGAGTTGGAAAGGACGTGCAGAACTTAAAGCACAGACGGCAGCCGTGGCATAGGTCGTACACCCGAGTGAGTTCGTCGCGCACATCTTTCTCGTCGAGATACTTCGGATGCTTCGGATCGTAAGTAATCGTCATGGGGAAATCTCATTCGGGTTGATATTGCGGAATTAGAAAATTTTTACTGAGCTCATTGGGGTGCTCGGTATGAACCGAGCACCCCAATGGCTATTCAGACAATGAAACTCAGAGAGCGTCAAGGCCCTGCTGGAAACGACCAGCATGGCTCTTCTCGGCGCGAGCCAAAGTTTCAAACCAGTCGGCGATTTCGGCAAAGCCTTCGTCGCGAGCGGTCTTGGCAAAGCCCGGGTACATCTGGGTGTACTCGTATGTTTCGCCAGCGATCGAAGCCTTGAAGTTGGCTTCAGTTTCACCGATGGGCTCGCCCGAAGCGGGGTCGCCAACTTCGGCCAAGTAATCGAGGTGTCCGTGAGCGTGTCCGGTTTCGCCTTCGGCGACTGAACGGAACAATGCAGCTGCGTCGGGGTAACCCTCAATGTCGGCCTTCTGTGCGAACCACAAGTAACGGCGGTTGGCCTGGCTCTCGCCGGCGAACGCCTCCTTGAGGTTTTCGTGAGTCTTGGTGCCGTGTAGGCTCATGACTATCTCTCTTTCGTGTGTTTTGGTTGTTGTTTTGCTGAACTTCTTGAGCGCAAGACGCTCAAGAAACCTGTTGTCAATTCAGGCGCATTTTGCGCATGAACCGTGGAACAAAATCGAAGTTGAATCAACGGCGAAACCGTCAAGACCATCAATGCTTAAATTCTGCGAGCCCGCGACATAGACGTCGCGCACATCACCACACATTTCACATACGACGTGATGGTGATCGTCGACATTTGGATCGAACCGAACTGCACCCGCACCGACATCAATCAGACGCAACTCACCCATTGAGGCAAGGTCGGTCAAGGTTTGGTAGACGGTGCGCAACGAGATACCTGGCATTTGAGTGCTGGCGTCCGAAAAGAGCGCCTCGGCAGTGGGATGCATCGTGTTGCCATGCATCAGGCGGAAAAGCAATTGCCGCTGAGGAGTGACCTTCAGGCCATTGGCTCGAAAAGCTTCGGTGAGCTCGGTAGGTGATTTCACAAGGACGACCTTAGTGACAGGCCGTGCTAGTTAACAATTCATGCAGATTAGCAACTCGTGAAATCTGTCTCACAGGGCACCTTGGGGCGTGGCGCGGTACTCTCGCCATGTGCCCAGCGTGCGATCCCCCCACCAGTTCAATCGATCGGCCATGCGTGAACGCCTTGCCGCCGAGCAATTCGACGTCATTGTCGTGGGCGGGGGCATCACCGGTCTCGGCGTGGCACTTGATGCCGCGTCTCGAGGTTTACGGACTGCGCTTGTCGAGCGACACGACTTCGCTTCAGGCACATCATCAAAAAGTTCAAAACTGATTCATGGTGGACTGCGTTATTTACAACAAGGTGAAGTTCGTTTGGTGTACGAAGCACTGTACGAACGTCAACGCTTACGTCGCAATGCACCGCACTTGGTGTCACTCCTCCCCTTCTTGCTACCGATTCTCACTAAAGACGGAATCGTGTCGCGCAAAATCGCGCGCGCCTTAGGTTCGGCATTGTGGATGTACGACATCACAGGTGGCGCACGTATCGGCAAAATTCACCGGCGACTGCGCAAACAAAAGGCTCTAGCCCATATGCCCACTATGCCGAGTCAGCGTTTGGCTTCGGCATACATCTATTACGACGCGCAAGCAGATGATGCTCGCTTATGTATCACCATGGCGCGCTCTGCCGCCGATCATGGAGCAGTGGTGATCAATCAGTGTGCAGTGACCAACATTTTGCGATCTGGTTCCGGACAAGCAAACGGCGTTTCAGTTTTATGTGATGGCCAAAGCATTGACGTTCGCGCCCATGTGGTCATCAACGCTGCCGGCGTGTGGACCGATGCAGTTCGCACGCTCGAAGAAGGCATCGACCCCGACACCATTCGCCCAGCCAAAGGCGTTCACGTCACAGTGCCGTGGGAAAAAGTACGCAACGACATTGCGGTCATTATTCCCGTCCCGAAAGATAAGCGCAGTTTGTTTGTCGTGCCGTGGGGCCCGAAACCTGACGGAACCTTTACGCACACCTTTGTTGGCACAACCGATACCGATTACCAGGGTCCGATTGATGATCCACAGTGCACCAAAGACGACATCGATTACGTTTTGCGCGCGCTAAACGCCAGTGTGACAACGGGAATTACAGCAGAAGATGTCACTGGGGTTTGGGCTGGATTACGTCCACTCGTCAAACAAGTCAACGCCGAAGACGGAACTGGTAAGGGCGGGAAAGCGTCACGCACTGCCGACCTCTCACGTCGACACCTTGTGCTCACCGGTGATTCAGGAATCATCACGGTGACTGGCGGAAAACTGACGACATACCGCGAGATGGCTCAAGACACAGTTGATGCAGCACTCAAGGTTCTCGAGCGAAACTCATCAGAATCCACCCGTACTAAAAAATGTCAAACGAAAAACCTCAAACTTCACGGTGCTCGTGGCTTCAAAGAACCGCGAAGCGTTGGCACTCCCGAGGCACACTTAGCGCATCGCTACGGATCAGATTCTTCACTCATTCATGACCTCATCGCGTCTAACCCTCAATTGTCTGAGCAACTAGTGCCGGGCTTGCCCTACATCAAGGCCGAGGCTGTCTTCGCTGTGGTGTACGAAATGGCACTCACACTTGACGACATACTCTCGCGGCGCACGAGGGCTCTTTTGTTCGACCGCGAAGCTGCTCGTCTTGCATCTCGTTCGGTCGCAGACATTGTTGCTCCATACGCCGGCTGGGATGATGAACGAATTCAACGCGAAGTGCAGGTTTTTGTTGAAATCTGCGAGCACGAAGCGACCATGGGCACGTTGCCCGAAACAGAACTGTATTCCTGAGCGGAGAATGACATGAATAGCAAGACTTTTTCTCGTGAGATCACATCACCAATTGATCTCGAGCAAAATGAGCAATCGCCAGCACGAAATCATCTGCAACATAAAACAGTTGCGCTGACGTCTCAACAAATATCAGCTCTCCAGAATATTTGCGAGACCATCACTGCCCCAATCAAAACAGCTCTCGCGAGTCGTGATTGGTGGCCACTCACGATGCATTGGGCTTTGAAGGGCGAAGTTCCGGTGCGAGCTGCAGCAATCTGTCGGCCAACTTCAACCGAACAGGTTTCACATGTGTTGTCGTATTGCAATGAACATCGTCTTCCGGTGACGGCAGCCGGTGGTCGTAGCGGAGTCTGCGGAGCATCAATACCGCTGTACGGCGGAGTCATTTTGGATACCACAGCCATGCAAGGCGTCGTATCCATTGATGACCAATCATTGACTGTCGAAGTCTTGCCCGGGACATTCGGACCCGATCTCGAAGAACATATCCAGTCGTTGGGTTTCACTGTTGGGCACTATCCACAAAGTTTTGATATCGCAACCGTTGGTGGTTGGGTCGCATGTCGAGGCGCAGGCCAATACTCAACGCGATACGGCAAGATCGAGGACATGGTGGTCGCCCTTGAAGTAGTCCTTGCCGATGGCCAAATCATCAAAACCGGTGGTTCTCCGCGCGGTGCAAGTGGCCCCGATCTCAATCAGTTGTTTATTGGTAGCGAAGGAACTCTCGGCGTCGTCACTCGCGTCTGGTTGAAGTGCCATCCAGTTGCCACGCTCGAACGGCGCGCCGCATTTGGATTTGCAACATTCGAAGATGGCCTTGACGCTTGTCGTCGCATTATGAGGCGAGGCGCGACTCCAGCGGTATTGCGTTTGTACGACGCACCAGAAAGCCAACGTGGCCAAGGCGGCGACGGAGTGATCTGCGCTCTTCTCGTTCTTGACGAAGGCGACGTCGCATCGGTAACAGCCTCAATGAATATCGTCGAAGAGGAATGTCTCGCAACGATCGGGTGCGTTCCTCGCGACATCGAAACAGTTGAACGTTGGATGCACCACCGCAATGACACCAGCGCCCTACAAGCGTTGACCAAAAAAGGTTTCGTTGTGGACACCATGGAGATCGCCGCTCCGTGGTCGACCCTTCCTAAAATCTTCAACGCGACACGCGAAGCAATGCTCAAGGTTCCTCATGCCCGGTCGTCTACCTGTCACCTTTCGCACAGTTACATCGACGGGGCGTGCTTGTATTTCACGTTTGCTGCCAACCCACCGACCGAAGAAGTTGAAGAAACTTACGTCGCACTTTGGGATGCTGGCACTCGTGCTGTTCTCGCCAATGGCGGCAACCTCAGCCACCATCACGGAGTCGGGATGAATCGTTCACGTTTTGTCCGCGAAGCTCTTGGTTCAGCGTTCGGAGTGTTAGTTGCCATGAAAAACTCTCTTGATCCGCAAGGAATCTTGAATCCTGGCAAGATGGGATTACCGCTCCCCGATTATTTGGAGGCAACGCAGTGGCCATGAGTTCGACCTCGTCAGGTTCAACCCCGTCTCGTTGGGATACCCAAGCAATTATTTCGGGTGCGTCCGTCGCCTTAGTTTTCGCAGTTCCATTTTCGATCGCTGCGCGAATTTTCTCTGATAGCGGTATCGCTGTGATTTTGTCGTTGTGCGCCGCAATCGGCTTCTTGTTAGGCGCAGCGGTCGCGGCGTGGCATCAACAACGCCGCACTCCGCTTTCGCACGCAATTGTCACAGCTGCATTGAGCTACATCATTCCGCAAACGGTCTTCATCATCGTCAAGTTGGCACGTGGCGGCGAAGTGCGATGGCTTGGTGTCTTTTTTAACTTGACCGTCACCTTGACCGTTGGAGTGATTGGTGGATTCATCGGTTCAACAATGCAAAAGAGCGGCGCTGTGCCCAAAGGACGACGCTCATGAGTACGTCGATCCTCGTCATCGACGTCGGCACTAGTGGTTTACGGGCCGCAGTCGTTCGGCCCGATGCGACCGTTACTGCTCTTCACTATCGCGAATTCTCCCCAAGTTCGCCTTTCGCGGGACTCGTTGAATTTGATGCGGCAGAAATGGCCCGCTTGGTTCTTGAAGTTGCCCATGCATCACTCGCCGAAGCTGGCGCGGTTGCTGCAGTTGGCATCACAACCCAGCGGGCTTCCACAATTCTCTGGGACCGATCAACCGGCATACCTCTTGGGCCTGCGTTGGGTTGGCAAGATTTACGCACCGTTGGCGAATGCATCATGGCCAAAGCCGAGCATGGTTTGTCGCTAGCACCCAATCAAACAGCGACCAAAGCAGCGTGGCTCCTCAAGACATACGTTGGTGACGAACAAGCGATTGCGGCGCGAGCGCATGATCTATGTATCGGCACGGTTGACAGTTGGATTGCTTGGACGCTCTCGCAGGGGAATCTTCACGTCACCGACAACAGCAATGCTGCTGTCACCGGACTCGCTGATGTTTTGTCGCATGAAACCATCAGGTGGCACGAGCGCGCGTGCTCGGTATTAGGTGTACCAATCTCGATGCTGCCCACACTTGTTCCATCATCAGGGGTCATCGGCGATGCGACAGCCCTTCCTGGTTCGCCCCCGATCGCATCGATCGCCGGCGACCAACAGGCATCACTCATCGGTCAATCGTGTGTTCGACGCAATATGGCGAAATGCACTTTTGGTACTGGCGGCATGATGAACGTATGTCTCGGCGACAGCAAGCCCGACTCCGCTGAGCGCAGTCGAAACGGCACATTCCCAATTGTCGCATGGAGCCAAACAACAAGGTCAAGTGCCGCGTCGCCCTCGGTCACCTGGGGCGCCGAAGCAATCATGCTGTCGGCCGGAACCAACGTTGAATGGCTCCGTGACGACATGGGTCTCATTTCCTCGGCAGAAGAAAGCGACACTGTCGCCCGCTCATGCGAATCAACCGATGGAGTCATGTACGTTCCAGCACTTTTAGGTCTCGGAACTCCGCGCTGGGATTACGGGGCCCGTGGGGCGCTTTTTGGACTGACCCGAGGAACAACACGACCCCACATCGTTCGCGCCGTCCTTGAAGGTGTTGCTCATCGAGGGGCCGATCTCCTCGAGGCCATCGAAACCGATTACCCCGATGTCGAGGTCCCCGAGATCCGAGTCGATGGCGGCATGAGTCGCAACCCCACCTTTATTCAGGCCCTCGCCAATACGACCGGTCGACCAATTTCGGTGTCGCCCGTCGCCGAGGCCACCACCGTGGGTGCGGCATATCTGGCTGGTTTAGCCGTCGGAACATGGTCAGATCTTGATGAAATTGAGTCTTTATGGTCGCCACACTCCACCGTCGACCCGCAGTCAAACTACGATCGAAGTGCAGTGCGAGCCCAGTGGGAGCGAGCTGTGACCCGTGCCGCCGGATGGATCACCGAACTTTCAAGTCTCGACTTCTAGAGTTTGGAGTTGCTCTTGCCCCTCTCGGCACACAAGGCTAGAGAGAAGAGTTTGTGAAAGGAACCCCCGTGACCGCTTCGAAGATCATCAGCGATAGCCCTGTTCGACCCACTGAGGCCGACACCGAGCTCCTCGCCTCGGCTCAAGCAGCCGCTTTAGCAACCCGCGATCTCTATCAGGCAGCCGTTGCCGCTGGTGCGACCGGAGACCATACGGCCACCTTCGTCTCTCTTGCGGCTCATCACGATGCCTATGCCCAAGCGATTTCTTCGCTCATTGGTCGCGCCGCCCCTCAGGCCCGCGATGACGAACTCTTCTCGGCGAACAAGAGCGACTTCGAATCTGACGCCACGACTGCAGCACTTGCCGCTCATACTCTTGAAAATTCACTTGTTGCTGCTCACACCGAAATGATTGGGGCACTCGAAGGAACCGAAGGTGCTGCACTCATCGCCTCAATGGTCCTCATCGAAGATTTGTTTTTAGTCACCCCAGAGGCTGCACAAGCAGACGCTCAGACCACGACGCCCGTCGCTTGATTCGGAGAACATCATGAGCAACTCAAATCGCGAAGAACTACAAGCTTTCTCCAAGATCGTGAAAGCAACTCAAGGTGCCGATTTCGGTCCCGCGCTGCAATCATCGCTGTCCCGCCGGCGCTTCTTTATCGCCGGTGGCGCAACGATTTCATTTGGCGCACTACTTGCCGCGTGCGGTGGAACGACCGACACTGGAATCGCCCGAATCGGTGACTCACCCGAAAAGACCGAATTGGTTGATGCACCGGTGACTGACATCGCTTTATTGCGCACCGCAACGTCACTCGAACACAATGCGATCTTCGTCTACGAAACTGTTGCTGCCGCTGGATTGTTATCTGGCGATGCCGCAACGTTGGCTGCTCGATTCTTGAGTGACCACAAGGCCCACGCCGAAGCAACCGCTTCGCTCACCGAAAAACTGGGCGGCAAGGCTTACAACGAACCCAACCCGCGCTTGCAATCGATTTACATCGAGCCCGCATTGCGTCTAATCACTGGCGATGACGCCTCCGGCATTCCTGTCACCGAAGATCCGATCGCCGACGTATTGGCTTTGGCTTACGCTCTTGAAACAATTGCTGGATCGACCTATCAGGTTTACGTGCCAATGCTGGCCGATGCTTCATTACGGTCGGCTGCGATCGGAATTGGCGAACAAGAAGCTCGTCACGCCGCTGTCATTGGTTCACTCCTTAACCCCTCACGTTTGGTCTCAACCTTTGGCCTCTCAATTGCTGCTGAGTATCAAGAGGAAACCGATGTTCCGGCTGCCGCCTACGCAGTTCCCAGCGCCTTTGGCACCAAGGCTCCAGTTCCAGTCGTACTTGGCGCCCCCGACGAGTCGGGAATCCGCACCTCGCTCAACTTAGAAACACCAAGTTTGAACTCGATGGTGTACGAATACGTTGACGGCGAGTGATTTTTCGGTCGTACACTTCACGCTGACAGTGAGTGAGTTGGGTAATCGCGGATGACGTGAGTCATTCGAGGAAAGTCGGGACTCCGTAGGACAGAGTGCTGGCGCGAGCCAGGTGGGGGCGACCTCACGGACAGTGCAACAGAGAGAAACCGCCGATGACTGGGCAACCAGCACAGGTAAGGGTGAAACGGTGCGGTAAGAGCGCACCAGCATGTGGGGCGACTCGCATGGCTTGGCAAACCCCATTCGGAGCAAGGTCAAGCAGAGGAGACGGGCGGTCCGTCCATCCGGGTAACCGGAAACTCCTCGGGTAGACCGCATAGATGGATGGTTACCGGATCGGGGCAACTCGATTCACAGAATCCCGCTTACAGACTGACTCACTGTCACCAACAATCTTTAGTGATCGTCGCGCGCTAGTGCTGCTGCCCGTACCCGTTCGAGTTCTTCGAGTTGCATCGGGTCTTTCAGTGAGAGCAGTCGAGCGTAGAACTTCAGCCCACGCGCTGTGCCAGTGACGCGTACCGGGATTCGATCACCTAAATCAGATCCGAAACCACGCGGAATATCGACGTTGTATACGCCAGCCTCGTGCAGGTCTGACTCATCGGCAGCAAGAGCGGCACTTTCGTATCCGCCTAGGCCGAACTGCTCGGCATCCACGAAAAAAGTGAATTCAGTGACTGTTTCCGCGCTCATATCTTCAGATTGTCACATGCATAAACCACTGTCGCATTGGGCTGAACAAGTCTGAGCACCCTTGCGCCAACTACGGTAAGTCACCATGAGTACGTTCAATTTTGATTCAATTCCCCATGTCGCCCTATCTGAGATCAACTTTTCTACACCAGAGTTCTGGCTCAAGGATCGGGCGTTCCGTGAAGGTGCTTTCAAGACTCTGCGCGACGAATCGCCCTTTCAATACTTTGAAGAGGCAGTCATTGAAGGCTCACCTTTCCCCCAGGGCCCTGGCTACCGAGCAATCACCCGCCATGACGACATCTGGCATGTCAGCCGTAACCCGCAATTGTTCTGCAGCGGTAAAGGCTCAAATATTGGCGACCTACCAACGGAGATGAATGAATTCTTCGGCTCAATGATCAACATGGATGATCCCAAGCATTTCCGTTTGCGCAACATCGTGTCGCGCGGCTTTGCTCCCAAAGAAGTTGCCCGCATTGAAGATCAAGTTCGTTCGAGCCGAGAAACTCGTCACTGATTTACTTGAACGCTTTCCGCAAGGCGAATGTGATTTCGTCGAAGAAGTCGCCGCCGCACTCCCCCTCGAAATCATTTGCGACATGATGGGAATCCCCGAATCAGATCACAAGCAAATCTTCCACTGGACCAATGTCATCCTTGGTGTGGGCGACCCCGAGTTCGGTTCATCGCTTGACGACTTGATGAAAGTCGCCATTGAAATGTTTTCTTACGCCCAGGCACTGGGCGAAGACCGTGTCAAAAATCCACGCGAAGACGTGACTTCAGCAATGATGAACGCGATCGTCGATGGCGAGCGACTCACCGCTCAAGAATTTGGATCGTTCTTCATCTTGCTCGTCGTCGCTGGAAACGAAACCACTCGTAATGCCATCAGCCATGGCATGAAATTGTTGACTGATCATCCCGATCAAAAAGCTTTGTGGTTCAACAACTTTGATGCTCACACAAAAACCGCTGTTGAAGAAATTGTGCGTTATGCGACACCAGTGATCCACTTCCGTCGCACCGTCACCGAAGACACCGAACTTTCGGGGCAGAAATTAGTTGCCGGCGAGAAAGTCGTGATGTGGTACTGCTCAGGCAACCGTGATGAGCGAGTGTTTACCGATCCATTCAAATTTGATATCACCCGCACATCTGCAACTCCGCAAGTCGGTTTCGGTGCCGGCGGACCACACTTCTGCCTCGGTGCCAACCTGGCTCGGCGCGAAGTTTCGGTGATGTTTGACGAAATCCGTCGACGTATGCCCAACATGCGCACCACCGGTGAACCCGCGATGCTACAAAGCGCATTCATCAACGGCATCAAGCGCATGCCCTGCGCCTGGAACTGATCAGTCGGCAATAGGGGCTTCGCCCATGTCGCCACGCACATAGTGGCGACGACAGAGCAATTCATAACGGACAACATCACCAAACATCGGTGTTGCGACATCACTCGTGTCGCCCACAACAACAGTTTCACCTTCGTAAACCACGACACCATTAACCACGCGCGCATTGTGAGTGGCTCGTGAACCGCACCAGCAACGAGCTTCAACTTGCATTTCGACGCGTTCGTTGGCCACCTCAAGCATGCGCTTAGTCCCTTCAAAAAGAAGGCCTTTAAAGTCGGTAATCAAACCAAATGCGTAGACATCGACGTTGAGATCGTCGGCGACGCGGGCCAACTGATCACATTGGGCAATTGAATAAAACTGCACTTCGTCACACACGACAAAGTCAAGCGGCATCCGCGACTGCGCCAGTTCAAACAAATCAATATCCGGCGTGACTTCAACCGCTGGTGCCGAGACACCCAACCGGCTCGTCACCTGAGTCCCATCACGATCAAGTTTCGTGAGCAACAGTCCTTGACGATCACGAACTGCCAAATTGTGATGAATCTGCAGTGCCAATGTGCTCTTTCCCGAGCCCATAGTGCCAAAGCTAAACCGCAGAGTTGCCATACCGCCGACAAACTTAGTCGGTGGTGGGCCTATTCGTTACTGTCACCTGATCGCTCGGTGAGAACATCGGCAACGACCGCGAAGTGATCGCTGGCTTGCACTCCCCCAACCGGTTCAACTCCGGCCAGCCACACGCGAACTGGATTTCCCAGTGGCTTCGGGCGTGGCCAGGTCACAAAGAGATAATCAAGTCGGCGATTGGGCCAATTGGCATTCGCCAAATACTCATTGCGATCGCTCCAGGTGTGTCCCGATCCATCGCCCTTGAGTTCCCACATATCGGCAAAAACAACATTGCGATTCTTGACTGCAGTTCGTCCAGTCAACCGACGAATTTCATCGCTATCGGGTACGGCATTGAAGTCGCCACCAATGAGCACTGGAAGATCGGCGGTTGGGTCGGTGCGTAAAGTCAGCACAAGATCAGAAATAGCGTCCACTTGTAACTGACGAACATGCGATTCATCAAACCGATGATCAAGATGTGTGCCGATTACTGGCCATTCACCCCACGGTGTATCAAGAATCGCGTACAGGGCACGACGATGTGCTGGTTCGCCTGCCGCATCTGGAAGTTGCACTTGCCCAAATCGGACAATTGGCCATTTCGACAAAATGGCATTCCCCATACTCCAGGGACTAGTCGTTACCGCCGCGTGGTAACCAAGTTTTGTCGCCAAATTTTCCGCTTGTCGTTCGGTCGTATGAACTTCCTGCAGAAACAAAACATCGGGATTCTCAAAAGCAATAACTTGCTCGATCGCAACTTGTCG
>JBEDJE010000012.1:0-9989 GCA_041172985.1 Actinomycetota bacterium | reverse complement strand
GGTCCAATGACATAGGTGTCTGTTTCAAGGTTGCTCATAGCGATTGTCCATTCATGCGTGAGATCGAGAGTAAGCGTTCAAATTCGTGCTCGCCAAGTGCTTCGCACAAATATTCTTGAGCGTGCACGTAGGCCCCATTGCCGATGAGTGGGTCATTCAAAAGTTGAACGACTGCTCGACCAATGACCTCGGGCGCAACGCCAGCACGGGCAATCCATTCGAGGTTCGCGCCTGTTTCGAGGACACGCTCGGTGGCAACTAAGCCAGGGTTGATGTTGAGGCATCGGATTCCTTCATGGCCGTACTCGTGGGCCAACATGTCGGCGATGCGATGAAATCCAGCCTTTGTAGCGGCGTACATCAATGACCATCCGCCATTTCCGGCCATTCGCTCGGGCGTTCGTTTGCCAGCATCGCTGGTGATATTCAGAATCGTCGCGCGCAACGAAGTCGTGGGGTTTACTGGGTGTGCAAGTGCATGTTGCAAAAATCCCTGAGTGAACAACAAAGGTGCGATCAGATTGCCGTTTGATCGACGGACAATGTCGTCTGGATCGGTGTCGGCAAAACGAACGTCGTTGCCTGGTCCGACATAGATCGCGTTATTGACCAGAAGATCGATGCGACCCTGACTGATTTCTAGGCATCGGTGAAATGAAGGGATGACATCGTTGAGGTCTAAGACATCGGCCACAACACTGCCGACTGATGAGCCGTAGGAGCGCGCTTGTTGAGCCGTTTCCTCAAGGCTTCCAACCAAAGGACGACCAGTCGCTGGGTTGACAGCCGATCCCTCAGCGACGGTTCGGCCAGTAATGATGAGGTCGTATCCCGATTGGGCGAGTGATAGGGCAATTCCGCGGCCGATGCCCCGACTGGCGCCCGTAATCAAGGCAACGGGGCGACGATTTGAGTTTTTTGTGTTCACCATCGCCCCCAACGGTTATCGGTCTTTGCTCAGTTCCGACTAGTTTCTGACACGGTATCAGAAACATTTGCGGGGCTATCGGGCGCCGTACAACACAAGGAGTTACACCATGGGTGCACTAACCGGCAAAGTCGCAATCGTCACCGGAGCAGGTCAAGGTGTTGGTCGTTGCCATGCCGAACTGTTGGCTGCCGAAGGCGCCGCAGTCGTGGTTAATGATCTCGGAGAATCAGCCGACGCAGTTGCTGCGGCGATTGTTGCGAACGGTGGGCGAGCAGTCGCACAGCGGGGAAGTGTGAGCGACTGGGCGGCCGCCGAAGCTTTGGTTCAACGGGCCATTAGCGAGTTTGGTGACTTGCACATTTTGGTGAACAATGCCGGCTTCATTCGTGATGCCATGAGCTTCTCAATGGAAGAGGCGCCGTTCGACAGTGTGGTTTCGGTCCATTTGAAAGGTCACTTCGCTCCAGCCCACTTCGCTGCGGTCTACTGGCGTAACCAAGCCAAGGCTCTTGAGGGAACCGAAGGCGGTTTACCGCAACGTCGCATCATTAACACCACCAGCGAAAGCGGTTTGTTTGGTGGGCCTGGTCAGGGCAATTACGGTTCGGCTAAGGGGGGCATCATCACGATGACCACCATCCTTGCTCGCGAACTTGGGCGCTACAACGTCACTGTGAACTGCATTGCGCCGCGAGCACGCACGCCAATGACTGAAGTGAATCCGAAATTTACGAAGCCCGAATCTGGTTTTGATAAATACGATCCCGCCAACATCAGTCCGATGGTTGCGTTCTTGGCGAGTGATCATGCATCAGATATCAACGCACAGACATTCATCGTTTTAGGTGATCAGGTGCACCGTATTCGTCCAACCGAAATTGCAAACTCATTGACGGGTGGCAACAAGAAGTGGACCGTCGAAGGTTTGGCTGCGGCGAAGGATCAACTCTTTGGCGGTTCGCCCTCAGGTGTGCCGGCCTGGGGCGGCCCGCCTATGTGATGTGGGCGATGTAATGAAAGTGATTGGTGCGTCAGTGAGGGGCGCCGAATTGACGGTCACCGGCATCGCCGAGACCAGGCACGATAAATGCACTCTCATTGAGGCGCTCATCAATTGAGGCTGTGAAAATTCGCAGGTTTAGTCCAGTCGTTTTCAAGAACTCAATTCCCTCGGGAGCAGCCAGCACACAAATGACGGTGATGGGACCGGTTGGATTGCGTTCCATTAACAATTCGCACGCGTGAGCAAGTGAACCACCTGTTGCCAACATGGGGTCGAGGACGAAACAGGTACGACCAGCCAAGGTCTCGGGCAACTTGTTGACGTACTGCTTGGGCTCAAATGTTTTCTCATCACGACTCACGCCAATGAATCCGACGTCGGCGTTGGGCATGAGTTCTTGTGCAGCATGAACAAAGCCAAGTCCGGCTCGAAGTACTGGGATCACAACGGGCTGGCTGCTCAATACGCGCCCCGTCGTTTCTGTCAGCGGAGTCTGAACTTTGATTTCGGTGGTTGGTAGATCGCGGGTTGCCTCGGCCAATAACAGCGTGCCGACTCTCTCAAGCTCTTGGCGGAACAACGCATTTGGAGTGTTGACGTCACGGATGCGCGTGAGTGAATCAGCGATCAGTGGGTGGTTGACGACGGTGACTTCGATGGTGCCTGGAGTTTGAGCCATGCACCTATTGTCGCGCATCAGCGGTCGTTGGACCCCATGGCAACTTCGGCCTTCAAAAGGGCGTAGCGGGGCTTGACGAGGCCGTTAATGATGCGTAGGCGCTCGGGGAAGGGGGCAAAGGCGCTCTTCATGGCATTGAGGGTCAGCCACTCAAAGTCTTCAAGGCCCCAGTCGAAGGCTTGGGCCAATTGCACGAACTCTTTGGTCATGCTGGTGTCGCTCATGAGCCGATTATCGGTGTTGACCGTGACCCTGAATCGCAGGCGTCGCAGCATCCCGATTGGGTGTTCGGCAATTGAATTGCAGACCCCGGTATTCACATTGCTCGTGGGGCACAGTTCAAGCGGGATTCGGCGATCTCGAACATAGGCGGCGAGGCGGCCGAGTTGTTCAGACCCAGTTGGTCCGGTGATGTCGTCGACAATACGTACGCCGTGTCCAAGGCGCTCGGCACCGCACAACTGCACGGCCTCCCAGATGCTGGGTAGACCAAATGCCTCGCCTGCGTGAATGGTCGAGTGAAAGTTTTCGCGTTGAACGTGGTTGAACGCCTCAAGGTGGCGAGTCGGTGGGTGTCCTGCTTCTGCCCCGGCGATATCGAAACCCACAACTCCACGATCGCGCCAACGAACGGCAAGATCGGCGATTTCAAGACTGCGGCGTGCGGTGCGCATCGCCGAACAGATTGCATAGATCGTGAGATCAGTTCCGGCACTGCCTCGTGCAAAGCCATCAAGAATCGCCTGCATCACCTCATCAAGGGTGAGGCCCTTTTCAGTACACAATTCAGGAGCCATACGAACTTCGGCATACACGACTCCTTCGGCTGCTAAATCATGGGCGCACTCATATGCCACGCGCTCAATGGCATCTTTGTCTTGCATGACGCCAACGGTGTGAGCAAATGTTTCGAGATACAGCACTAAGTCATTGCGCTTGGCGCCACGATGAAACCATTTTGAAAGATCAGCAACATCGGTTGTGGGCAAGTTCTTGTATCCGTATTCAGATGCAAGCTCAATGACCGTAGCGGGGCGCAAGCCACCGTCGAGGTGATCGTGTAGGAGTGCTTTTGGAGCACGTAACAAAATTTCTGGGGTTGCTGTAGTCATAGTGATACCGCCACTTGATCGAGTCGGCGCAATGGCAATGCGCTATTGCGTTGGAGCCAATTCCATTCTGGATATTCAGCTGATTCGGAGATGCAATGAAGCGAGTACGCATGGCGGCTCTTTTCACTGCGATTGACGTCGCTCCAGTGTGGAAGTAAACCGTGCAGCACAACAAGCGTTCCGGCTTTTACTTCAAGCGGAACTAATTCTGTTGGTGCGATGGGAAGTGGAGAGTCGTCAAGAACTTCAAATGTTGCGCCATCGTTCGCTTCGTTGCGTACAAACTTTTTGCGCAGCGTGGTTTTATGTCCACCTGGTGCGGCCCACAAACATCCGTTTTCAAGTGTGGCATCTTCAATCGCAAACCAAAATCCGGTAACGGTAATTGGGTCGCTGTAGAGGAAAGTCGCATCTTGGTGACAACTCACTTCGCCACCGATGCGAGGTTGCTTGCAGATATACATCGTTTGCAAAGCAAGGGCGTCGGGCATTCCAATATCGCTCGCCACAGATGCAAGTTCTGGGGTGTAGGTGAATGATTCAAAGACTGGATCGAGGTCATGCATCGCGTGACCGATTTTGTTGATGCTCAATTCTTTCGACTGTTTCAGGTTGCCCATTTCATCAAAGGCTTCTTCTTCAAAAAAACAAATGATTCCTGTGGCTGAGTCAATGAACTGTTGATCGGCATGTCGCGACTGTTCATTTGTCGTGAACACACTGCGATTGGCGTCGGGATCAAAATCGTGGAGGATTCCTTCGGCCTGCGCCTTGAGCGCTTGGCAGGCCCCCGGAGTCGCGAAATTGGGAAGCACTAAGAACCCGTCACGGTCGTAGTCGGCAATTTGCTGATCGGTAAGGAAGGCTCCCATGAGGGGATTCTAGAGGGCGTATGAGCGAGGTGTGCTCCGCATAGGGATAGGGCGGGTGCAGAGATGACTAAAGACCTTTACGCTGTCGGTATGAATTCACCCAAAGGCCCGAACAACGAACTGGCGACAACCCCAGTTGTCCCGCAGTTAACGATCTTGGGGAACACGGTGCGTGAGGCCGTCGATCATGTTGAAGTTTTTCCGGCCCCAGCCAATGTTGACCTCGTGCGATTTACCACCGACGAACTGGCATCGATGTGCCCAGTTACCAAGCAGCCCGACCTGTCGCATGTCGTGATCGAATATCAGCCTCACGAATGGTGTGTTGAGTCCAAGAGTCTCAAGTTGTACCTCTGGAACTTTCGTGACCGCGCGGTGTTCGCCGAAGCTCTTGCTGCCGAGATTGCCGGCGAGATTATGGATTCAGCCAAGCCAGGCAAAGTCACAGTGACATTGACGCAGCGCCCGCGTGGCGGAATTGAAGTTCAAGCTGTTGCCAGTTTGGGAAACTGAAACACCGAGTTTGATCGGTCAGTGATTCTCGCCAGCACGATAGGCGAGACCAGCGTGCGCTGGTGGCCGTAGCTGTTGCTGTGCTCCAGCGAGCACCAAGATCGTGACGATGTATGGAGTTGCTGCCACAAACTCTTGCGGAACTTCGTCGACCAAGAAGTAAGTCGCTGCCGATAGAGCTGCTCCGATGAAGAGTCCCATGGTCAACATCTGTTTGTGCTTCATTGCACTCACAATGCCGAGTGCAATCAAAATGACGGCAATGACCAAAAGAAGTGCCGGTACGTTTTTCTCGGCACGGAATTTGAGCGCCGACGGAAAACCAAACAAAATCGACCCTCGAAAAACGCCGAATGGTGTCCAGTTTCCAAAGATGGTTGTGGCAAGTCCGATGTAGCCTTGGCCGCCAGTTTGTCCCTGGCGGTATGTGCTGGTGACAACAGTGGATAAGTACGCTCCACCAAATGCGGCTAAGCCACCGCTGATTGCCATCGCCTGATAGCGCAGACGATTAATGGAGACACCCAAACTTTCGCCAGCTTGTGGCGATTCGCCACTTGAGCGAACGCGAAGTCCAAAGCGCGTACGCCACAAAACGTATGCAGTGATTGGAACAAGTGCGATGGCAACAATGGTCGGGATATCGATATCGCTCACGAGACCACGTAGCAAGCCTGCGAGGTCAGGCAGGAGTGGAAGATCATGTTTCTTCTCGAGCCAGCCCAAAATGTCAGGGCTACGCCACGAACCAATACGCCCTCCAGCTAAGAACGGCATATCAAATTCGCCGGAACCACCTTTGCCGGCGGGTGACTGACTTTCTCCGCCACCTTGTTGGCCTTTGAAGAAGATGATGGATAAATACTCGGTTGTACCAGCAGCCAAGATATTGATCGCGATACCCGAGACGACGTGGTTGACATTAAATCGAACAGTCGCCAATGCATGAAGTAAGCCGACGAGAGATCCAGCAAAGATTGCGAGCGCGATTCCTGCCCAAGATCCCCATTTCCATGCTCCGTATCCACCGAACCATGTTCCGATAATCATCATGCCTTCAATGCCGATGTTGACGATGCCGACCCGTTCAGCCCACACGCCAGCAAGACCTGCGAGCAAAATTGGAGTGGCGACTCGCAAGGTTGACGAGATTGTTGCTGAGCTCGTGATGTCGTCAGCGTTGGTGAAGAGTCGAACAATTGACAAGACCAACATGAACCCCAACGACAAGGCAATGGTGCGTTGTCCAGTCGTTAATGACTTGAAGAATTTCATGCTGGCACCGCCACTGTTTCAAGAGCAGCTGCAGCTTTATGTTGAATACGCCGATCATCCCAGCGTTTGACCACCTCATTGATGATGACAACGGCGAGAACAATGATGCCAGTCATGATGGTGGTGATTTCCTTGGGAATATCAATCAATTGCAGGCGACCTGATGCCTCGCCGAGGTAACCAAACAACAGCGCTGAGATGAAAATGCCAAGTGGGTGGTTGCGACCAAGCAAGGCCACTGCAATTCCGTTGAATCCTTGTTGTTCTGCCAAGTTGTTTTGGTAAGCGTGCACATCACCGAGAAGTGCACGCATGCCAACAAGACCGGCGAGTGCTCCCGAGAGCAACATCGAAATCATCACCATGCGCTTGGGGTTGACACCTGTGACACGTGAGGCGCCAGGGTTGGCTCCAGAAGCGCGAAGTTGGAAGCCGAACTTCGTTTTCCAGACCAACACATAAAACAGCACCAAAACCAAAACGGCAATAAAGAACATGCCATTGAGTCGTCGGTCGACAATGTCGGGGAACCACGCGGAAGTTGGCAGTTCTTTGGTCTTGACTAACAGGCTTCCGGTGGTGCTCTCTACACGGAAGAATGAATCAAATGCCCATGCCACCAAACTCAGTGCCACGAAGTTCAACATGATGGTTGAAATCACTTCATTGACGCCACGTTTGACCTTCAGCCAACCTGCAAAGCCGGCCCAAATTGCGCCAGTCGCCATGGCCACAACAAGGCAGAAAAGAATGTGCAATGGTGCAGGCAAGTCGACCGCGGCGCCGGCAACGGCTGTAGTCAACAACGCGACGCGCATTTGGCCCTCAACACCGATGTTGAAGAGATTCATTTTGAATCCGATGGCAACAGCGGCGGCCGAGATCATGAGTGGGGTGGCTCGGTTGAGCGCACCTTGCAGAACCTTGGTGTCACCAGCCGCGCCAAACAGGGTGCGGTAAGCCTCGATGGGATCCTTGCCAGTAATGAGAAGAATGACCGCACAAATACACAGCGCGACAAATACTGCGAGCAGCGAACTGGCTGATGTGATGGCCATTCGCTGTAGACGTTGACTTTTCATCGAGCGTCTCCTTGCTCTTCGCCAGTCATGTACGTGCCCAACATTTCTGGGGTTGCAGTTGCTGGATCTAGTTGGGCGGTGACGCGACCATCAAACATCACCAAAATTCGATCAGATAAACCGATGAGTTCTTCAAGATCGGCCGAGATCAACAACACTCCAAGACCTTTGTCGCGGGCGTGGCGTAGTTCATCCCAAATTGCGGCCTGTGCTCCAACGTCAACTCCGCGCGTCGGGTGAGCAGCGAGCAAGATTTTGGGATCGCTGGCCATCTCGCGACCAACGACAAGTTTTTGTTGGTTGCCACCCGAGAGTGCAAAGGCTGGTACTTGTTCGCTGGGAGTCAAGACTCCGAATCGCTCAATGATTGATCGGCAATCAGCTTCGATCTTTCCTCGTGAAATAAATGGCCCATTAGTGAGGGCCGCATTTTCTTCACGGCCCAAGAAAGTGTTTTCCCAAAGCGGAGCATCAAGTAATAAACCTTCGCGGTGTCGATCAAAGGGAATGTACGACAAGCCCATATTGATTCGGTCGCGAGTTTCGGTGTGTGAGAGTTCTTGTCCGCAGACTGAAATGGATCCGCTCAAGATCTTGCGCAGTCCCAAGATTGATTCGCAGAGTTCAAATTGCCCGTTACCTTCAACTCCGGCGATGCCGACGATCTCACCTGAATGAACTGCAACATTGATGTCTTCAAGTGCCAACTTGGCTCCGGCAAAAGTGCCGGCCAAATTAAGCCCAGTCACCTGCAACCGAACGTCCTCGCCAACTTTTGTTTCGCGACCAGAAGGGTCGGGCAAGTCACTGCCAACCATTAATTCGGCCAGCGAACGACGATCGACTTGCGAAGGGGTCGTATGGGCGACTGTGGTTCCTCGGCGGATAACTGTGATTTCGTCGCAATAAGCGAGCACTTCATCAAGCTTGTGTGAAATGAAGATGACCGTTGCACCTTCGGCGACGAGTCGCTTGAGTGTGGTGAACAACTCATCAACTTCTTGAGGGACCAACACGGCAGTTGGTTCGTCAAGAATCAAAATTTTCGCGCCTCGGAATAAAACCTTCAGAATCTCGACTCGTTGTCTTTGGCCGACGCCAAGTTCGGAAACATTCGTATCGGGGTTAAAAGTTGCACCGAGTGAAGTCATGAGTGACTCAATGCGAGCGCGAGCTTCCTTGAAATTAATGCGACCACGATTGTCGGTGGGCTCGTCACCCAAAATGATGTTCTCGGTGATTGTGAGATTGTCGGCCAACATGAAGTGTTGGTGCACCATTCCGATTCCTGCAGCGATGGCATCGGTCGGGGTCTTGAACTGCACGAGATTTCCGTTGACAGTAATTGTGCCCTCGTCGGGTTGATGCATGCCGTACAACGTTTTCATCAATGTTGATTTGCCTGCACCATTTTCACCAACAATGGCATGAATCGTTCCAGGTCGAACAGTGAGTTCAACATCGTGGTTGGCGATCACGCCAGGGAATCGCTTAGTAATGCCGTGAAGCTCGACGGCTAATTGCTTACCTAAATGAGAGTGCTCAGTCATGTCGCCCCTTGAAGTGCATAATCCGTTATAGCAGAGAGCCCGGGTCACGGACCCGGGCTCTCGACTAACTATTTACTCGTTATTGATTCAGGAACTGAATCAGGGCATCGACGGAACTTCGATTTCCCCGGCCACGATCTTGGCCTTGATCTCTTCGAGTTGATCGACGAATTCGTCGACGTATCCACCCGAAGTTGAATAGCCAACACCGTCATTGCTGAGGTCGAACATCTTGATTCCACCAGATTTGTCTCCGTTGACCGAAGCCTTGATGGTCTCGAACACAGCAACGTCAACGCGCTTGATCATCGAGGTCAAGATGACAGCCTGGGCTGCCTCGTCACCTGAGGTGAGGTACTGGTCGCTGTCAACACCGATAGCCCACTTGCCGGCTTCGATAGCTGCTTCGATGGTGCCTGCACCTGAACCGCCAGCAGCGGTGTAGATGACGTCGGCGCCAGCGGCGTACCAGCCAGCAGCGATTTCTTTAGCACCAGCAACGTTGCCCCATGCGGAGTTGTCGCCGGCCGGTCCGAGGTACTTGACGTTCACGACGATGTCGGGATTGACGTACTTCGCACCTGCGGTGTAGCCAGCTTCGAATGCCTTGATGAGGTCAATTTCTTGACCGCCAATGAATCCGATTTGACCTGATTCGCTCTTGAGTGCTGCTGCAGCACCAACGAGGAATGAACCCTCATTGGCTGCGAACAACAAGCTGCTCACGTTCGGAGCATCGACGACTGAGTCGACAATGCCGAATTGGATGTCGGGGTTAGCCGCGGCAACTTCGGTCATGGGATCGGTGAACATGAAACCAACACCAACGATGACCTGTGCGCCGTCGCCTGCGAGTAGCTCGAGGTTGGCCTTACGATCTTCGTCAACAGTTGCTTCGAGTTCTTTGATCTCAACACCAAGTTCACTAGCGGCACGTTCGCCACCAGTTGCTGCTGAGTCATTGAACGTTCC
>JBEDJE010000011.1:0-11648 GCA_041172985.1 Actinomycetota bacterium | reverse complement strand
CGCGTCGCGAAGTACAACCAGTTGTTACGCATTGAAGAACAGTTGGGCGAAACTGCGGCATTCCGCGGTCGGTCTGCATTAGCTCCTCTTGCCTGATCCCCTCATCAACTCGCCGTTTTGGGGATGAACCCACTTCTCCGCAGGGATGATCCCACTCGGACGGCCAAAACGGGCAGAATGTAGGGATGGCCCGTGGAAACAAGACTTCAAGTATTCCGCGCCCGCCTGGACGCGTGAAGAAAACGACGAAGAAGGGCGCCGGAAAAACTGCCCGCGCGAAATTGTCAGCAGTCTCAGATCTCACCCGCCCAACACCTTTACTCATCGGCTTTGCCGTCGTGGTCTTTTCGTTTGGTAACTCGTTCTTGGTTTTGCCCTTGACCTCGTGGTTTGGCCAGCGCACCGAAATTGACAGTCGCCAGTCCGAACTCGACACCATCAAAAAAGCCACCGACGAACTCCAGACCGAAGTCGACCGACTCAACACCGCCGAAGGCATCCAGGACGCCGCTCGTGACGAATTGGGTTTTGTGGTCGCTGGCGAAGCCCGCCAACAAATCGTGGGCGATGCCACCGCCCCCATCGAACTCCCGACGGGTTGGCCCTACGACCTCGTGACCCAGATCATCTCGGTCAAGGTCAACGAGGCAGCCATCAAGGCTGCCGAGGAAGCAGCCAAAAACGCGCCCGATACGACGCCAGCTCCGGCACCCGCTGCGACCGAGGTCCCTGGCGCCATCGTGACCCCCTAATCAGCAGCCATAGTCAGCAACCCCCAGTCAGCACGCCCTAAACCTGGCCTCGACCATGACACGGTCAACCTGCTCAGAGTAAGGTCGCAGGTGCTGAGAGAAGTTCTCAGTTGATGTACACGGGGGTTTAGACGTGACCGGTAGCAGCATTCTTGGTACACGAGTTCTTCGCAAAGAAGATCCAAAGTTCTTGACGACTGGCGGCAAATATGTCGACGATTTGTTTGAAGAAGAGCGTCTTGTTGGCGCCGTTCATGTGACGTATGCGCGCTCATCAGCTGCCCATGCCCGCATCAACTCAATCGACATCTCCGAAGCCGAGGCCATGCCCGGCGTCATCGCTGTTTTCACCGCTGAATCACTGGCACTTCAGCCAGTCCCAGCCGCGTTCAACCCGATGGTTGCTCGCACACTCTTGGCAAGCGACAAAGTTCGTTACGTTGGCGAGCCCGTTGTTGCCATCGTGACCGAAACCCGCGAACAAGGTGAAGACGCTGCTGAAGCAATCATCATCGATTATGAATACCTCGAAGCATTCGTTGATGTTGAAGCAGCAATGGTCAGCACAACACTCATTTACGAATCAGCTGGCAGCAACGTTGTGTTTGACACAACAGTTCTCGGAATCCCCGAAAACACTGGCGACGCATACTTTGAAGGTTGCGAAGTCATTGTGAAGGGTCGTTTCATGAGCTGCTGTGTGGGGCGCCGATGGACGTTTGACGCAGTGGTTGTCAACCCAGCACGCTCAAGGTGGCGTTGAACCGATCGCTGCAGCAAATGGTGTCGACAAAGAACTCGTGCACATTTTGACTCCTGATGTTGGCGGCGGATTTGGTGCCAAGATCGGCGCATACCCCGAAGAGTTGTTGCTCGGTGTCATCGCTAAGAAGATTGGTCGTGCCGTGAAGTGGCGCGAGACTCGCACCGAATCAATGATGGCCCTTGGCCATGGTCGTGCGCAGTTGCAGTACGTCACCATCGGTGGCACCAAGGCCGGCAAAGTCACTCACTACCAGTTGCACGCCATTCAAGACGCTGGTGGCTTCGCCGATATGGGAACAATCTTGGCCCCATTCATGACTCGCCCAATGTCAAGTGGCGTGTACGCCATCCCAAACATTGAATGCCGCACCACCTCAGTCGTCACCAACACCACACCAATCGTTGCGTATCGCGGTGCTGGTCGTCCCGAAGCAACTGCTGCTATCGAGCGCGCCATGGACTTGTTCGCACTTGAAATTGGCAAGGATGCTGCTGAAGTTCGTCGCATGAATCTCATTCCGAAGTTCCTCGAACCACACACCACTGTTGTCGGCCAGACCTACGACGTTGGCGATTACGAAACCGCACTCGACAAAGCGCTTGACGCTGCCGATTACAAAGCACTGCGCGCCGAACAGGCCAAGCGTCGTGCCAGTGGCGATGCCAAGCAACTCGGAATTGGCGTCAGCGTGTACGTCGAAATCACCGGTGGCGTTGGCAACGGAGAATCAGCCAAGGTTGAAGTTCTTGAAGACGGTCGCGCTGTTGTCTACACCGGCACCTCACCTCATGGTCAGGGTCACGACACCGCGTGGTCAATGCTCGTGCAAGAACAAACGGGCATTCCGATGGACAAGATCGAATTGGTCTGGGGAGACACCGACCTCGTTCCGGTCGGTACCGGAACCATGGGTTCGCGTTCATTGCAACAGGGCGGCAACGCGGTTTTCCAAGTTGCCGGAACATTGGCCGAAAAAGCCAAGTCGGTTGCGGCTCGTTTGCTCGAAGTCAGTGAAGCCGACGTTGTTCTCGACAAAGATCGTGGCGCTTTCCATGTTGTCGGAACTCCCGCAGTCACCAAGACTTGGGCCGATCTCGCTGTTGCCGAAAAGGGCACTGGTGGACTTCTGCATGACGAAGTGATCAACGTTTCAGGTGCCACCTTCCCCTTCGGTGCACACGTTGCAGTTGTTGAAGTCGATACCGAAACTGGCCGCGTGAAGCATTTGCGTCAAGTTGCATGCGACGATGCCGGCAAGGTTCTCAACCCAATGTTGCTCGATGGTCAGATTCACGGTGGCATTGCTCAAGGTGTTGCGCAGGCTCTTCTCGAAGAAGTTCTGTACGACGCCGATGGCAACCCAACGACTTCTAACCTGGCCGACTACGGATTCATCTCGGCTGCCGAATTGCCAAACGTTGAAGTCATCCACATGGAAACACCAACACCCGTCAACGCCATCGGCGCTAAGGGAATTGGTGAATCAGGCACAATCGGATCAACGCCAGCTATTCAGTCGGCAGTTGTTGATGCAGTGTCGCACCTTGGTGTGAAGCACATCGAAATGCCCTGCACCGCCGAGCGTGTGTGGCGAGCAATTCAAGCAGCCCAGTAATAGTTACAGGCGCATAGTCCAGATCCAGTCAAGACCCGATGGTCAACGGTGACGTTGATCATCGGGTCTTTTCATATATCAACGTAAGTAACTTGTAGAGTGCAACCTTGTGACTCAAGCCCCCATTATTGCCACCGGACTCTCGCGCTACTTCGGATCTGGTGAAAACGCCATCAAGGCTGTCGACGGCGTCGATCTCGAAGTGCATCAAGGCGAAATTTTCGGATTCCTTGGACCTAACGGTGCCGGCAAGAGCACGACCGTGCGCATGTTGACAACACTTCTGAAGCCAACCGCCGGAACTGCATTCGTTGCTGGGTACGACGTGGTCAAAGATGCCGACAAAGTTCGTCGATCAATTGGCGTCGCACTTCAAGACGCCGCTATTGACCCACTGATGACTGGTCGCGAACTTCTCACGTTGCAGGCAGTGTTGTACGGCTTATCAAAAGTTGCTGGCAAGAATCGTGGCGAAGAACTTCTTGAGCGAGTTGGCTTAACCGCTGCTGCTGACCGACGCGTCGGAACTTATTCAGGTGGCATGCGTCGTCGACTCGACCTTGCCTTATCACTCGTGCACGAACCAACTGTGTTGTTCTTAGACGAACCAACAACGGGTCTCGACCCCATGAGTCGCCTCACGTTGTGGGAAGAAGTGAAGAGGTTGAATGCCGGCGGAACCACTGTTTTGTTGACAACGCAGTACCTTGAAGAAGCCGATCAACTTGCTGACCGAATTGCAATCATCGACCATGGCCACATTGTTCGCCAAGGCGCGCCGCGTGAACTCAAAGCCATGGTTGGATCACCGACCTTGAGTATCAGCGTCGCCAGCAATGAAACCGATGAGGCACGAGCGATCTTGGCACGCTTTGGTGATTTACGACCGACATCAGAAGGAACTCTTGGTGTTGGATTGGCTCAAGGCGCCGAAGACGTCGCATCAGTCATTCGCGCTCTAGATGAAGCTGGCCTCAAAGTTCGTCACCTCGAACTCAATGAGCCAAGTCTTGACGACGTCTTCGCCGAAGCGACTGGTTACCGACTCGAAGGTGCCGATGCGGCCAACAAGCCAGTCGAAACTGAAGCCGAACCAGAAACCAAGAAGTCGCGTCGAGGACGCAAATGAGTATCGCTATCGCCGATCCCAAAATGATGACTTCATCAAGTTCTGGTCGTTCACTTTTTCGTCATACATTCGCGCTGACCCGCCGAAGTGTGGTTGGTCGTTTGCGCCAACCCGCAGTGCTTGCTCCGGCGTTTATCTTTCCGTTGTTTTTCGCCGCGCTCGGATCTGCCAGTTTCAACAAACTCGCAAGTGATCCCTACTTCACAGACAACATCGCCACTTCATTTATGAATTACGCAGTTGCCGGAGCAATCTTGCAAGGCGTGTTGTTTGGCTCAACATCGGCGGCTGGAGACTTGGCAACCGATATCGAACAAGGTTTCTTCGAACGTCTACTCGCCTCACCAATCAGCCGCACCGCGATCGTTTTGGGCCGTTTGGTCGGAAGCATGGTTATTGCAGTTGTGCAAGTAGTTGTCTTCTTAAGCATCTTCTTGGTCGCCGGCGCACGCGTCGAAAGCGGTCCGATCGGCTACCTGGGCCTCATTGGTGGAAGCGCATTACTGGCACTGGCAATGAGTGGTCTCATGGCCGGCCTCGCCATCAAATCAGGTAGCCCCGAAGTCGTTCAGGGCGCATTCCCGCTCGTATTTGTATTGATGTTCTTGTCTTCTGCGTTCTTCCCTCGCCATTACATGAAGGGCTGGTATCGCACTGTCGCTGATTGGAATCCGTTGTCCCACATTGTTGAAGGCATGCAGGGATTCATGAATCATGACCTCAGCGCTTCGCAGTTCGCCAAGAGTTGGCTACTTCCTCTAGTCATCGCGATCATCAGTATCGCATTTGCTCTCCGCGCACTCAGCAATCGATTGGCTGCATCATGAGCAACCTCACCGCCGAACAGCCCATGAATGTGCGAACAATTTCCGACGGAGCCCGACCCTTAGAAGTCGTCGCCATTTTGGTCAAGCGTTCAATGATTCGCGTACGTCGCATGCCTTCAGCATTTATCCCTTCTCTCATCATGCCCGTTTTTCAACTCATCGCGTTTAGCGGTGCGTTCGGGTTTGCGGTGACCAGTCTCGGTATCAAGAATGCGCTCGACTGGTACGTACCTCTCAATGCAATGCAAGGTGCCAGTTTTGGTGCACTCGGAGTAAGTTTCGGGCTCATCAACGACATGCAGACTGGGTTCTTTGACCGCATTCTGATGGCACCCACACAACGCTGGGTCACAGTGATCTCGTCACTCGTTGCCGCAGTCGTACGTTGCATCGTTCCAATCACATTGGTGGTGCTTATCGGATACTTGGGTGGCATGAACACACCTGGTGGCCCGATGGCGATCGTGTGCGTTGCCATTGCATCTGTTGCGATCGCAGTTGTTGCCGCCGGCTTTGCACTTGGTCTGACCTTCCGGATGCGAAATCTTGGAGCTGCGACACTCACACAGTTCGCAATTTTCTTCACGATCTTTTTGTCAACATCGCAAGTTCCGTTGTCGGCCATGAGCGGATGGCTTCGAGGCGTCGCTCGCATCAACCCGATGACCAATATCTTGCGCTTTGCACGTCAGGGTTTCTTGGGCGATGTGACATGGGAACAATCATGGGGTGGCATTATCGCCATGGCCGCATTGTTGATTCTCACATTCATCTATGCCATGACTGGCATCAAGAAATTCGATCAATAACCCGCGTTACTTAACGACGACTTGAGCGCCTTCGGGCAAAGTCTTTAACAACTCATCTGAAACCCAGCATGAGGTCATGTGCAAGGTAGATCGAATACGCACCACGCGCTTTGGTTCTGTCACTCCCCGACCGCACATTGACAAAGCGGCCTTCAGACAAGATTCTTCGTCGCGCAGCACCATGGGCATCCGACTACGCCGAACCCCAGAAGGGCCAGCCGTGAAGCAATTGAGGTAGGTCTTTTGCCAATCGATTTGTTCAGCGACGCTCACCGGAATGAAATCGGCAAGCCCAATTCCTAAAACGTTTCCGGCTGATACTTCAGTGATTCCTAACAAAACAATCGTTGCGACACGTAATTGATCAGTCTCTGCTAATCCGTGCACCCAAAATCTTCCGGTCACATTCGGGTCAATCGTTGTTCCCGAGATATCTTTTCCACCCCGTTCGATGATCAACACATCAATGTCACTAAAAGGCAAGAGGGGCACTAGATCGCGGGCCATTTCGGTGAGTCGACGTTCTTCATCGCCACCAACTTGCGCACTTGTTAACGCATTGACCGAGACAACGTCGCCCGAAGCTGATTCAACAGAAGCGACCCCACCCAATAAACGCCCGGTTGCTCGAAGTGCTTCAATACCTTCAAGTAAACGCTCGCGCATTTCGGTCGGACCACACGAGTGAATCTGCGCTGCACCAGGCTGCTTACCAAAACCGACTACGGCCATTTTCGTGCAGCCACTTTCGATTGGCCCCTTAAAGCACGTGTGCGGTTTCATGCGATTCACCGGAAGAATTCGATCGGCAGCAGCAGCGAAACGATCAAGATAAATCGGCATGCCACTTGGAGTGCGCGCTACTTCAACAGTTTCCATCGTGGCGCGAATTTCTGCGCCCACTGATTCTTCGGTCATCCCTAACGAAGCCAGCATTTCAATCTGCCCTTCGGCTGTGCCGCCACCGTGACTTCCCATCGCTGGAACAACAAATGGTTCGGCGCCAAGTTCACGCAATCCTTCAATCGTGCCGCGCAACAAATCAACCCGTTGAGTCAGCCCACGACTTCCACCACCGACCGCAATTGTCATTCCGCGCGTGACATCGCCGGCGAGCTTTTCAATGACAGCCCGACGAGTGGTCCCGATGACATCTCGAACCGGATCTGGGCTTGGGATAGCTAATCGAATCTCGGTGAGTTCAGGAATTCGCAAATCAGCATGAAACGGCAGGTCGATGCCCGCACTCAGTTGACCCCAGCCATGTTTGCTGATGTTCTCGTCGCCCATGCTTCCATCGTGACAGATCGCCTACTCTTGAGATGTGCGCATCGTCAGTTTGCTTCCATCAACCACTGAAATAGTTTTCGATCTCGGACTAGCAGATCAGCTTCTCGGAGTCACCTTTGAATGCAATTTCCCGACTGAAGCACGTCAAGGTCGAGAGATCGTGGTCGGTGGGATGGACACGAAACATCTCACTCCCCTCGAAATTGACGAGCTCGTTCGGGCTCGGTTAGCCGCCGGAGACGAGTTGTATTCACTTGACGACGACGCCCTCGCCCGTTGCAACCCCGACCTCATTTTGAGCCAAGACCTGTGTCGAGTGTGCGCGGTACCGAGTGGCGAAGTCGACCTCGCGGTTGCTCGTCTCAATTGCCAGGCCACCGTGCTGCAGATCGACCCACATTCGCTCGTTGAAGTTATCGATTCTGTGCAAACAGTGGCCGATGCTGCGGGCGTTCCCGAACGTGGGCGGGCTTTAGTCACGAGCCTGCACGAGCGATTGTCAGTGCTGCGCGATCGAACCGCGGCGCACCTCGCTGGTCGACCAGGTCCGACCGTCTTTGTACTTGAGTGGATTGACCCACCATTTGTGGGAGGCCATTGGGTCCCCGAGTTAGTGGTGGCTGCCGGTGGTCAACCGGTTTTGGCCCGTCCTGGCGAACGCTCGGTCCCGACCACTTGGGATCTCATTCGTGAGGCCGACCCCGATCACATCGTGGTCGCCCCTTGTGGCTACGGCTTGCCAGGAGCAGTCGAACAAACCCAGGCGGTGCTCGACCTCATGCCAACGCGGGCGGCGGTCTGGGCCATTGACGCCGACGCTGTCGTCGTTCGCCCCGGGCCTCGTTTAGTTGATGGCGTCCACGCCCTTGCTGCAGCCTTTTTCGGACCCGAAGTCGCCGATCTCCCAGCACTTCCAGCCGAGGTCATCCAGCGTCTACGGTAGAGATGTTCCGATACATGGGGTTCGCCCCAAATCGGGCAGAATAGGGCACCTGCTTTTCACGGATGCAAACAGCATTCGCGGAGCGGCTTTTGAAGGGGGAATCACTGTGGAAATCAAGGTCACTGTGAACGGAAAGAAGTTCACGAGCGATGTCGAGCCGCGTACGCTGCTCGTGCATTACGTGCGCGAAGTTCTCAATCTCACCGGCACCAACGTTGGTTGCGACACATCGTCATGTGGCGCGTGCAGCTTGCACCTCGACGGTGAAGCTGTCAAGAGTTGCACCGTTCTTGCTGTGCAAGCAGATGGCGCCGACATCACCACGATCGAAGGAATGGCCGCCGCCGATGGCAAGTTGCACCCGATGCAACAGTCATTCATGGAGAACCATGGCTTGCAGTGTGGATTCTGCACACCCGGCATGGTGATGGCAGCAACAAGTTTGCTCAAAGAAAATCCCAACCCCACCGAAGAAGAAGTTCGCATCGGTCTCGAAGGCAACTTGTGCCGTTGCACCGGTTACCACAACATCGTCAAGGCCGTTATGGCCGCAGCAGGTAAGTGAGGAAACGACATGATCCCCGCAGCATTTGATTACGTTCGCGCTAGTTCAGCCGCCGAAGCAATTTCACTCATCGGTCAACATGGTTCTGATGCCAAGTTCATCGCTGGTGGACACAGTTTGCTCCCCATGATGAAGTTGCGTCTTGCGCAACCCGCAGTTCTCGTTGACATTTCGCGCATCAGCGACTTGTCATACATCAAAGACGCCGGCGACCACATTGCCATTGGCGCAATGACCCGCCACATGGACGTCGAAAAGTCGCCCGTGCTCGCGCAGCATGTTCCGTTGTTGGCTCACGCCGCAGGCCACGTTGGCGACCCACAGGTTCGCCACCGCGGAACCATCGGTGGCTCAATCGCCCACGCCGACCCCGCATCAGATCTTCCCGCAACTACTTTGGCCCTCGGCGCGACATACGTCATTCAAGGACCAAACGGCACGCGCGAAATCGCCGCTTCAGACTTCTACAAGAGCTTCCTTGAGTCAGATCTGGCCGAGGACGAAATGCTCACCGAGATTCGCGTTCCCAAAATGAACGGCGCCGGCTGGAGTTTCCAGAAGTTCAACCGCCGTGCTCAAGACTGGGCCATTGTTGGCGTTGCTGCATGGCGCGGTGCTAACGGTTCAGGAGTCGGCCTTGTCAATATGGGCCAGACACCCATTTTGGCTTCGAGTGTGAGCAAGGCTCTCGCAGGTGGCGCATCAATCGCCGATGCTGCTGCGCTTGCTGTTGCCGATGCACAGCCTTCTGCTGACAACAATGCCACTGTCGAATACCGCACGCACTTGGCCAAGGTCTTGGTGCGTCGGGCTCTCGAACAAGCCAGCGCCTAACAATTCGTTTGTCATCAATCGATGACAAACGATGTTTCCTCAGTCTGTGAAGAAACTATTGACGACCAAGAACCTGCGTTGGTTTTTACTCGCGTTGTATTTCCTGGCTTTCGTTATCTCTTTCGCCCAAAATGGCTTACCAGTCGCGCGTATGGCTGTGCTCGGTTGGGTGAGTGCCGCATTCATCGTTGGCAATGTCGGCAAGCCACGTCGCAAACAATTACAGATGATCGGCGACCTCGTTTTCTACGCATGTATGTGGTTGTCGTACGACTTCAGTCGCGGAATCGCCGACTCATTCGGGTTCCCGCTCCAAGTTGAAATGCCACGCAACATCGACAAAGCACTTTTCTTCGGGCACGACCCCAATACCTGGATGCAACAACAACTCTGGAACAAGAACATCCAGTGGTTCGACGTGTACGGCTCAATCATTTACTTCACCCACTTTTTCGTTCCGGTCGCAACGTCGGTCTATCTCTGGATTCGTTATCGAGAACAGTGGGTGCGTTACATCCGTCGTTTTGCCACGGTGTTATTTGCCGGTGTCGCGACCTACGTTGTGATGCCAACTGTTCCTCCATGGATGGCATCTAGTACAAAATTTGATTATCAAATTCTTGAACCACTTCAACGCTCGACCGGGCGGGGCTGGAGTTGGCTCGGTCTCGATACGGTGAGCAGCGTTCTTCTACGTGGGCAACAGTGGGCCAACCCCACGGCAGCACTTCCTTCGCTGCACGCTGCTTTCGCACTTTTTGTTGTTGTCTTCTTTTGGCAACGAATGACCAAACCATGGGTGCGTTACATGTCGTTACTCTTCCCATTGTCAATGGCCTGGTGCCTTGTGTACTTCGGCGAGCACTATGTCACCGATATCGTGGCGGGCTGGGCCTACGTCGGAGCTTCGTTCTGGTTCTGGAACCGTTGGGAAGCCAAACGACAGGTCACTGAACCGCTAGCCTGACCTCAACAGGGGTGAGAACAGTGAGTTCCGAAGGTCACGAAGCAGAGTTCGACTCGCGAAGCCTCGATGCCATCGCCGACGCCGACCCGTATCCATATTGGTACGAAGATGCCGATCAGCCGTTGTCTAACCCGACTTTGGTTCGAACCGAAACCTGCGACTTATGCATCGTTGGTGGTGGATACACCGGACTGTGGGCCGCGATTATCGCCAAAGAACGCGACCCATCTCGCGATGTCGTTCTCATTGACGCCCACGAAATTGGTTCGGCGGCAAGTGGCCGCAACGGCGGATTCATGGATGCCTCTCTCACACATGGCATCGCAAACGGACAAGAACGTTTTCCCAAAGAGATCGCCCTTCTTGAAGAACTAGGTATCGCAAATCTCAACGAAATCGAAGCAGCCATTAAGCGCTACAGCATCGATTGCGATTTCGAACGTAACGGCGTGATCGAAGTTGCGTCAATCACTCAGCCACCCAGTTACCTCGACGAGCTTCGTGATGACTATCTGCAACTGAAGTCACTCGGTCAAAAAGTCACGTGGCTCGATCGTGAGCAAATGCAAAAACAAGTGAACTCCCCTACCTACTCAGGTGGCTTATGGGTTCATGACCGTGCCGCAATTGTTGATCCAGCGCGTTTGTGTTGGGGACTCAAAGCAGCCGCCGAATACCTTGGTGTTCGAATTTACGAAGACAGCAAAGCAACTTCGATTGAACGCGACGGTGTGGGCGTGTTGGTGACTACTCCGCTCGGTCGCGTGCGTGCCGGCAAAGTTGCACTAGCAACCAACGCCTTTAAGCCATTGTTGAAACGCATCAATAATTACATCGTGCCCGTGTACGACTACTGCATGGTGACCGAACCGCTCACTCCCTCACAACTAGCCAGTATTGGCTGGAATAACCGTCAGGGTCTTTCGGACATCCCGAATCAGTTCCATTACTACCGACTCACTGAAGACAACCGTATTTTGTGGGGCGGTTACGACGCGATCTATTTCTTTGGCGGCAAGGTGTCATCAGAACTTGAGAGTCGACCAGAAAGTTGGGCCAGGCTCAGCATGCATTTCTTCAAGACCTTCCCGCAGCTTGAAGATGTGAAGTTCTCGCACATGTGGGGTGGAGCGATCGACACCTGTTCGCGC
>JBEDJE010000010.1:0-10413 GCA_041172985.1 Actinomycetota bacterium | reverse complement strand
TTGAACGCTCTGCTGACTTGGTCGTCAATATCTGTAAAGCAGCCCGCCGTATTTATGGTCACGATTTCGACCCCAAATTGCGTGGGCTGGTGTTGAAAATGTCCGAGCAGGCTCGGCACCTGTTCAGTGAAGCCACGAGTGCGTATATGACCATGGACGCGCCACGAGCAGCTGCCATTGACGACATGGACTCTTTCTTGGACGATCTACAACGTCAGTTCATCCAGGCAATTTTCGAGTCGCACGCGGCTGGTCGAATCGATCTTCAGGTTGCCATTCAGTTGGCCGTTGTGGCGCGCTTTTACGAGCGAATTGGTGACCATGCGGTGAACATCGGTGAAAAGGTGCGTTTCCAAGTGACCGGATTGCCGCCCGAACATTCGGGTGCGGCTCGCCACCGTCAACGGGCGATTGGTGATCCAACACCCCTCGGCGGCATTCAACGACCTCTGGAAGTCCCGCCCACAAGTGAATGAGTTTTCTCTTTGTTCACTGCGAATTTACGGAGTCGTAGGTAGCGGTACATATGTCTTACCTATGTTTATTCACCGTGAGTTCATTCGCCGGTCGGATCGATAAGAAGTGAACCGTCTGGCGCACGACGAACTTCTAGAACTGCGTTCCGAACTGTTGCGAGTCACGGCAAGCCTGGTTGAAAGTATTCCGCGAGCAACCCAGATCTTGTTAGATCAAGACCTCGAAGGTGCCGAATACCAAATTTTGGCGGACGACGAAATTGATTCACGGGCCATGGAACTTGAGGACCGTTGCATCGCCCTCATGGCCTTGCACGCTCCGGTAGCGAGCGAACTACGCCACGCGGTCACGATCATGAAAATGACGGCCGATATTGAACGGTCGGCCGACCTCGTGGTCAATATCTGCAAAGTTGCCCGCCGTATACACGGAATTCAGCTTGACCCAAAGATGCGCGGCTTGATTGGTCGCATGGGTACTCAGGCGCAAATTCTCTTTCGTCACGCAATTCAGGCTTATGCCGATCTTGACTTGCCAATGGCAAAAGCCGTCGACGACATGGACTTGTTTTTGGACTACCTGCACCGGCAGTTCATCGAAAGCATTTTCGAATCACACAGCGCAGGAACCATCGATCTCTCTGTAGCTATTCAGATGGCGGTGACTGCTCGCTTCTATGAACGCATTGGCGATCATGCGGTCAATGTCGCGCATTTTGTGCAGTATCTCATCACTGGTGAAATCCCGCCTGGCGGAGATCATCGCCGCGGAGGTCGTCTTGGCGAGGGTGAAGAAAAAGTTGAAGGACTTGCGTCATGAACTTTTTCCTCGGTCTCTTGACCGGATTAGCGGCCGGCGTGGTGAGTTATTTGTTGTTTGTCTCAGCATCTAAGAAATCAGTTGTTGTCATTCCAGTTGCTCCCGCTGAAACAGATGAATCTAAAGAAGCAGTCAATGTTGAATGGCTGCTATTGATCCGTGACGCAGTGAATTCGTTGAGTGTTGGCGTTGTTGTCATTGGCACCGACGGGAAAGTGATCTTCCGAAACAAGCTTGCCGAAAGCGTGACGGGAGTTGTGCACTCTGATGTGCTCGTTGAAGAAGTTGTTGAACAACATCTCACGGCAGCGTTGAATGGAGAGACTAAACGTCAGGTCTTAGATCTATTTGGACCGCCACGTAGGGTCTTTTCAGTATCGGCAACTCCGTTGTTGATCGGTGGAGCAGTTGCAATGATCGAAGACATCACCGAGCGGTACCTAGTTGATGCAGTTCGCACCGACTTTGTCGCCAATATCAGCCACGAGTTGAAGACTCCAGTTGGTGCCTTGGCTGTTCTCGCCGAAGCATTGTCACAAGAGGATGATCTTGACATCATTCATCGACTATCTGAAAAGATGGTTGATGAGGCGATTCGAGTCGGGCGCACGATCGACGATTTGTTAGAGCTCTCACGTATTGAATTTGGTGGCGAAGCAGTCAAAGACGAAGTTGATGCTGGCGAGATTGTCTCCGAATCAATTTCGCGCGTCTCGCCCTTGGCGTCCACTCATGCAATCAAGGTCGCCATGATTGAGTTAGCGACGCCACTCAAAGTTGTCGGTGATCGACGTCAGTTGGTGTCGGCTATTGGCAACCTGGTTGAGAACGCGGTGAAGTATTCCGAAGTTGGTTCAGCAGTTGAAGTTTCGGCTCAAGCCAATGGTGACTCGGTTGAATTCACCGTCAAGGACTTCGGCCTTGGTATTCCTTCGCGAGATCTCGACCGAGTCTTTGAGCGTTTCTATCGAGTTGACCGTGCTCGATCACGCGACACCGGTGGCACTGGTTTGGGTCTGGCGATCGTGCGTCATGTTGCCAACAACCATGGTGGCGATGTTTCGGTCACAAGCATTGAAGGAGAAGGTTCAACCTTCTCGCTCAAGATTCCAAAATTCGTAAGTCAAAATCCAGCAACGATGAAAGAGAGTTCCTGATGGGAATGCAAACAGTACTTTTGGTCGAAGACGAAGAGAGCTTCATCGATGCCCTCACAATCGGATTGAAGAAAGAGGGCTTCCGCGTTGAAGTCGCTCGCGACGGCATGGAGGCTTTGGCGAAGTTTGACATTGTGCAACCCGATGTCGTTTTACTCGATGTGATGTTGCCAAAAATCTCGGGTATTGATGTGTGCCGCCAACTTCGTAAGCGGACTCAGGTTCCGATCATCATGGTGACCGCTAAAGGTGCCGAGATTGACACAGTGGTCGGACTTGAAGTTGGTGCAGATGACTACATCACGAAGCCCTACCGCATGCGCGAGTTAGTCGCACGTATGCGAGCTGTATTGCGTCGCTCGGCTTCAGAGCAGGGTGGCAAGGTTTCAGACCTTGATGACAATGCTCTTGAAATCGGGGCCATTGCTCTCGACCCTGATCAACATCGGGTGTTGGTGAATGGCGCAGAGGTAGCGATGCCGTTGAAGGAATTTGAGTTATTACATTTATTGCTCGCCAATGCTGGACGGGTGCTCCCACGTGAAACTTTGATCGACCGAGTTTGGGGAACCGATTATGTCGGCGATACCAAGACCCTTGATGTCCACATCAAGCGCCTTCGTAGCAAGATTGAAGACGACCCAGCAGTTCCGACTCGGATCGTCACAATTCGAGGATTGGGCTACAAATTCGAACGAATCAAGAGTTGATCTTCCACTTTGGTCATCGCCACCTCACCTAAAGTAGGCGTGTGACCGAGTCGACTGAACAACCGATAGACAGTCGAGTCTTACCGGGTCGGGGTAAGGGCAAGAACTATGTTCCGCCCAAACATCAGCACCATTTTCAAGTGAGTCCGTTCACGCGTCTTGTGAGGGTGCACGCTCTCATGGCTGCGGGTGAAGCGGCGATGGCGGTAGCTCTTGCTGATTCGTTGTTCTTGTCAATCACTCCGGGTGAGGCGCGTGGGCGCGTGCTGTTGTTCTTGGCGGTGAGTTTCGCCCCATTCTTAATTTTGGCGAAGTTCATCGGCCCGGTCATCGATCGCATGCCAGGTGGTCGACGTTTGTTGGTCGTGCTCATCGCATCGCTTCGAGCAGCGGTCATGGTGCTCATGGTGTCGCAACTTGACTCGTTGCTGCTGTTCCCGTTGGCCTTCGTGGCGATGGTTCTGAACAAGACATACTCAGTTTCTAAGTCGGCCCTTGTGCCTGCGCTGATTAAGCCAGATAACAATCTGGTTGAAGCCAATGCCAAGTTGGGCGTGACGGCAGGAATTGTCGGATTTTTGGCTGCTATTCCTGCAGGCATTTTGAGTCTGATCTCATCGAAAGCGACATTGATCTTTGGTGCTGTCATCTTTGTATTGGCCGCTCTGAATGCGATCCGTTTTCCAAAACAGACTGTTGCCAAAAATGCACCTGAAGAATTAGAGGTTCGTGAACTGCATCAGCCCGGAGTTCTCTTAGCTGTCTCGGCCATGAGTTTGGTTCGCGCCAGTGTGGGGTTCGTCTTTTTCCACTTGGCATTTTGGTTTGCCGATCCACAGCGGGCCGAAGTTGTTGGAACGAGTACGAATGGATTGTGGACCCAAGTCAAATATCACTTCGGCCCCCAATTCGGCACGATGTGGTTTGGTATGGCGGTCAGTATGGCCGCCGTCGGTTCACTGCTTGGGAACCTGAGCGCAAAACGCCTGAATAAGTTGAAGCGTGTCGAGTATCTGATCGTTGTCGCGTTAGCCATTATTGGTGTTGCAGGTTTGTTGACAGCAATCACCTCGGTGACGATTACGGCGTTGTTGTTAATGGCACTTGTGAACTACGCCGCGGCAATTGGCAACATGGCATTTGAATCGATCGTTCAACGAGATGCACCTGATGTCAATCGTGGTCGTGCGCTCGCCAATTACTACACGCGATTCCAATTGATGTGGGTCGCAGCGGGAATCATCCCGGTGTTACTCAAACTCCCTGGAGTTGTTGGTTTTGGCATGGTGGCCGCAATCGGGTTCAGCGGTGCCTTGATTTATTGGATCGGTTTGCGACAGATCGCCTTGGGAGCCGAACCATCTTCGATTGTTGCTCAATTGCGTCAGCGTTTTAGTCGTTCTCGCTGATTTCGAGTCGCGCCAACCATAAGCCTGGGGCATCGAGCTCAGAAAGTGTTGGCAAATTGGCCGCTGAAACGTAGAGCGGCGCTAAGCCACCTTCACCATTGCGTTCAATCACTCCTTGTACAAAATGGCGGCCGCGCTCAACTTGCTGTCGATTGATGTGCAGTCCGAGGAGTTTTTCAACAAAAACCGTCTCCTCGCCCGACTCAACTCGACGACGACGTGCAGCTTCGGCGATTCGAGAAGGATTACCGAGCACTCGTGAACCGACCGCATCGGTCATATGGTCGGTCCATCCAATAATCAGACCAAGTAATGCGTCGAGTTGCGGTTGCAGGCGGTTTTGTTCTTCAGAGCGAACGGCACCCAGCATCAGTTCGGGATCACTCAAAATCTTTTGCAGAGATCCCATGAGATCATTGGGATCGGCGCTGTCGAGGTTGCTCAATTTGTCGGTGATCGCCGAAGGGTCGGGACGAAATGCAGCAATAAATGATTGCACCATGTCGGTGACAGCATCGCGAATATGCGGGATGCTGTACAACTGATGCACAACGAGTTCGCGAATCAGTGTCCACATGCGGACATCCTCAAGAGGTAAATCCCATTCTTTGGCGAAGGTATCAACAGTTGACGGGACAATTGCGATTTCATTTTTGACCGGTCGGGGGAGTGGCAAGTCGTATTGTCCGAGAGATTTCTTTGCAAGGTGACCGACCATTGAACCGACAGTCATACCCATCGTCATCGGAGCGATCATGTTGGTCAGACTCGCAAACATTGAGGCGAAGGGATCGCTTTCGGAGGATGACTCAGAGGAATCGTTCTGCTGTGAACTGAGTGCCGTCGCTAACTGGGTGAAGAGTGGTCGGTAGTCATCAAGAGTTCGTTGAGCCCATGCCCCTGGAGTGACCATGATTGGTTCTACCGAACTAGCGGTGCTGATGTCGCCAAGTCCGGTGATTTGGTGAACGTGCATGCCGGCAATGCGGGCAAGGTTCGCATATTCAATGCGTACGATCGGATCGACGTTGGGTTCGGTTTGGCCATCGGTTGCAGTGATGAGAGCAACCTGACGAGCAGTGTCCCACTGAATGGGTCCTTGGGTATTGAACATCTTCATCATGTCGCCGAACATGGGCGTATTACCGAACATCTTGCCGAACATGTTGGCCGGATTGTTCTCAGAGTTGGCGTCGTCGTCGCCGTCAGATTCAAATGGATTGGGGAAATCACCAGACACATTGCGAGCATAGAACTATTCCGCAAGGTTTATACAGCGCTTCAAGTCACGGTAATGTCGCCAATGTGACAATGTCGGTGACTTCGCTAGATGAACCTGGTTCTGACGGGTTAACGCAAGCCCAAATCACGAACGATGTGATCCGGGTTGTCGTGAGCGGCGGACAATGGCCCCTCGGAAAACGGGTGATTGAACGCTTCAAGAACGACGGCGGATTTGAAGTTCACGAAGTCAATCAGAGTACCGATGCCATTGATTCTCCTCTTGACGTCTTCGTCCACTTGGCGCCTGGCGATCATGATGCTCTCGTTGAGCGCCGTCGAAGCGCAGTCATCGGAACTCCCGAGTTACTTCACGCCGCAACTGTGCAAGGCGCCAAGCACGTTGTGTTGTTGTCGTCGGCGATGGTGTATGGGGCTTGGCCGAATAATCCGATTCCGCTCACAGAAGAGACGGCGCTTCGGCCCGACTTTGGTTTTGCTTTCGCTCGACAATTAGCCACAGTCGAACAATTGGTTGACGATTGGCGTGAGTCTTCTGCTGATCGTGGTGTATGCGTGCTGCGACCAGTACCGGCCATGGCCGCCGATGGTGCCTCAAGTCTGGTTCGAGCTCTTGCTGCAGGTATGGGCGGTCGACTGGGTGAAGATGATGTGCCGGCCCAATTTTTGCACCTCGATGATCTTGCTGATGCAGTGGTTTTGGCGACGCGCAAAAAACTTAATGGTGTCTACAACGTTGCGCCAGATGGTTTCGTTCATAGCGCGCGTGTGCGTTCTTTGTGGGGTATGGCGCCGCGATTACGTTTACCTGATCGAATGAGCGAAGTCGTGAGCGACTTACGTTGGCGTTTTCAACGTGGACCGATTCCGCCAGGTCTTCGTCCATATGTGCGATCAACGTGGCTGGTTTCAAACGGGCGATTACGCGCCGAGGGTTGGACACCGACTGTCACAAATGAGCAGGCATTCGTTGAAGGAACTAACGCCAAATGGTGGACGATGCTGACTCCAAAGCGAAAGCAAGAGATTGCATTAGGCGCAATGGTTGTTGGGTTTTTGGCAACTGTCGTTACGGTGCTGGTGACAGTGAGAAAATATCGTCGCCGTCGCTAAGCGCTCTGATTTGTTTTTCAATACTCTGAATTGGGATAAAGCCAAGTGCTGCGCCAATGTGAGTACACAGGCCAATGAGTCGACCGCTTTGATCGACAACTGGAGCGCCTTCGGTGTATGCCCAAATATCCATCTTGTTACTATCGCTTGATCGCAAAGTGATCATCGCTTGACCAGAAGTTTGATCGACGACGAGTCGTTGGGGATTTTCAAGCAACACTGTCACGACTTGACCAGACGCAAAAGCTTGGCCGTACTTGATACCACTGGTACGAGTCAAAGTGCGAAGAAATGTGACCGGATCAAACTGTTGCTCAATTTGCAAGACCGCGATTCCGTTATGTGGAAATATGTGAACAAGGTTTGCCGTATTCACTGAACGATCGGGTAGTTGAACATTGACTGTTTCAAGTTCGCCGAGAGCAGCAGCTGTCGTTACCAATATTTGATCATTGAACAGAAGGATTCCCATCGCCGCCGAAGTTGTCAAGTTGCTCTCAACTGCAGCGACGTGGAGGTCGGCGTTGGTGAGGGCGACCACATCTGACGTGCTTTGGCGACCTGCCCGTGGGACGAGGATGACGAGCAGTCCCAAAATCAAGACCGTGCCAGCGATGCATGAGAAACCAACGAGTCCCCGTCCACGTCGCCCGATATCGATCGGGGTCAGAGCCTGCAGGCTGACCGCAGCAAATCCGACTTCGGAAGGATGGCGCCACATGCGCTCGTGGGGTGGTTGCGGCGCTGGGCTGTACGAATCGTCAGGATTAGTGTCATCGGGACCCATTCCGAAGTCGTTGTTCATTCCCACAATCAGGCAGGTTAGTAAAGAATGCCCAAGAGTGGCACGCGGTCAAGCGTTCATCTTGGATGTAACCGCTACGCTCAAGATGTGCTCGTTGAGAAGTCCGCTGACGATTGGTTCGCTATCACCGACGAACCATTGTCGGTTGGTGAGTTGTACGACTGGGCGGTCCGTCCCGACTGTGGAGCCGTCGTAGTTTTTTCTGGCACCGTACGCGATCATGCGGTTGAAGATGGCGAGTTGCGATCAGGTGTTGAATTCTTGGCCTATGAGGCGTACGCCGAAGAAGTGATTCCACGATTCCGCGCGATCGCCGTTGAGGCGCGCCAACGCTGGAACGATCTTGGACGATTCGCCTTGGTGCATCGGGTGGGCCGCATTGAACTCGGGGAGTCGTCAGTGATTGCCGTTGTCTCTGCGCCGCATCGGCCCGAGGCGTTCGAAGCAGCTCGTTTTGCGATCGACGCGCTGAAGTCATCGGCCCCAATCTGGAAACACGAGACGTGGGACGGTGGAAGCGATTGGGGGACTGGTGCCACAGCACCAGTTGATGCCTCGCAAGTTCGATCAACCGAAGGTGCTGGGCACTGATGGTCTATGTCTTGCTCGCAGTGGTCGCGATTTGTGTCGTGGTTTTCGCAGTACTGGCAACGAGTCGGCGCACTCCTTCAAGTAATGACAGCGTTGCCGACTTTCAACGTCACCTCAATGCGTTGTCTCCTGAGGCACGTCGACACACGGTTGAGAATTACCCCGACATGAAATCTATGGAAACGTTGCCGATCGAAGAAACAGAGGAACTAGACGATGGCACGTGACCTTGCAATTGACTTAGGTACTGCAAACACTTTGGTGTACATGAAGGGTCGCGGCATCGTGCTGAACGAACCCTCAGTGATTGCGCTCAATCGTCAGACCGGTGAAGTACTGGCAACTGGTCACGAAGCGTGGCACATGATTGGCCGTACGCCTGGTTACATCGTTGCGGTTCGCCCACTACGCGGTGGAGCAATCACCGACTTTGACGTGACCGAGCGAATGATTCGTCTGCTTTTGCAGCGTGTCGGCGTCAGTCGTTTTACCCGCCCCAAGGTGGTTATTTGTGTGCCTTCGGCCATCACCGAAGTTGAGCGACGAGCGGTCACCGATGCGGCACGCCGTGCTGGTGCCGCCGATGCTCAATTGATCGAACAGCCAATGGCCGCAGCGATCGGCGCTCAGTTACCTATTGACGAACCAGTCGGCAACATGGTGATCGACATCGGTGGCGGCACTAGTGAAACCGCAGTGATCAGTTTGGGTGGCATCGTTGCGCTTGAAGCCGTACGCGTCGGAAGTTTCGATATTGACAACGCAATTCAAAACTATGTGCGTCGCGAACATGGCATTGCCATCGGCGAACGTACTGCTGAAGAAATCAAGGTTGCGATTGGTTCGGCCGCACAAACTCCCGATGAAGTTGACGCCGAAGTCAGTGGTCGCGATTTAATGATGGGTCTTCCAAAGACCGTTGTTTTGACGCCAGAAGAAATTCGTTACGCGATTGACGACGTTGTGTCGCAAATTGTGCAGTCGGTTGTTCGATGCTTGGCAAAAGCACCAGCCGAACTCGCGCAAGATTTCTTGACACGTGGCATGTATTTAGTTGGCGGTGGCGGACTGCTGCGCGGACTTGCCGAGCGTATTGAAACTGAAACACAGGTACCGGTGCGTATGTCGCAGATGCCGCTTGAGGCAGTCGTGCTTGGTGCTGGTCACTGTGTCGAAAACTTCTCGGCACTGCGCGGCATGTTCATGGATGCGCGCCGCTAGCAATCACTTGCTGATTAGGCGTGTAAGCCCTTCTTGCACAACCGTGACGGCCAGTGTTCCGTCCTGGGTAAAGATGTGTCCTTCTGCCAACCCGCGTGAATTAGACGTGGACAGCGATGCTTGTTGATACATCAACCAGTTGTCTGCTCGGAATGGACGATGGAACCACATAGCGTGATCAAGGCTCGCCATCATCACCGATCCATCCATCCAGTTGAGGCCGTGCGGCAATAACGCGGTGTCGAGCAACGACATGTCGCTTGCATAGGTAACGATGCACGCATGAAGCACTGGGTCGTCTGGCAGTGTTCCGTCTGCGCGGATCCACACTCGTTGGCCTGGGAGTTTGTTGCCACGACGAGCGACTGGGTCGCCGTCGACGTATCGCTGATCAATTGGTCGGGGTCGGTCGTACCAATCGCCAAGCTTGTCCTTATATGGAGCCATGCGAGTCTTGAAGTCGGGGAGTGTCTCCGGGGCGGGAACATTCATGTCCATAGCGATTTGATGCTCCAACCCAGATTCGATTTTCTGAAAACTTGCTTGCAAGTTGAAAATTGGTTTGCCGTGTTGAATGGCAACTACGCGCCGCGTGGAAAAACTCTTGCCGTCACGCAGGCGGTCCACCTCGTACAGAATTGGAACGCCAGGGTCGCCCGAACGAAGAAAGTAAGCGTGAAGCGAATGAACAAGTCTGTCTGGCTCATCGATTGTGCGTGAGGCGGCGACGAGTGCTTGCCCGGCTACCTGCCCACCGAAAACCCGCTGACGGTCTTCGTCGGGAGATTGACCGCGGAAGGTATTGACCTCGATGGTTTCGAGGTCGAGCAGCGTGATGAGGTCTTCGAGGGGGGTAGGCACCTCTCTAT